>JBFXJV010000149.1:0-8107 GCA_050174515.1 Methylocystis sp. | reverse complement strand
ACGGTTTCGCCCACGCGCCGGAATTCATTTTGTAGCGCCGCCAATTCGCCTAAATCATATCTAGCGTTGCGTTAGGCGTTCATCGTTGCGATTCACCTGCGACGGAGCGGCCGGCGCGAGGACAGGTTGAAAAAAATGGCGACTGACGGGCAAGGATTCGGAGAGCGGCGATCAGCCAGCTTTCTGTCCTGCGTATCCGTCGCAGTGGCGTTTGCGTTCGTCGCCGTTACGCCTGATCGCGCTTCGGCCGAAAGCCTGAAGTCGGCGCTCGCCCGCGCCTATTACGGCAATCCTGACCTTAACCAGAGTCGCGCCAATGTGCGCGTGCGGGATGAAGACGCGCCGAAAGCCAAGGCGGGACTTCGGCCGAAGGCGAGCATCACGGCGCAGGCTGGTCCCCAATACGCCGCAATCAAGATCCCTTTTGGCGGCAGCAGCAGCCAACAGTCCGGCGCCGCTGCTGGCGCCAGCGGCGATTTTCAAGACCGATACGTCGGCTATCCGCGCGGCGCGACGTTGAACCTGTCGCAGACGCTGTTCGATGGATTCCGGACCGAAAATTCGGTGCGCCAGGCGGAGTCCGGCGTGCTTGCGGCGCGCTCGACGATGCGGCTGACCGAACAGGCGACCCTTCAAAACGGCGCGACCGCCTACATGAACGTGCTGCGCGACACGGCGGTCGTGTCCCTGCGCAAGAACAACATCACGGTTCTGAACGAGCAGCTCAAGCAGACGCGCGATCGTTTCCAGGTCGGCGAGGTGACGCGAACCGACGTCGCCCAGGCGGAGGCCTCGGTCGCTTTGGCGCGTTCGGAATTTTACGCCGCGCAGGCGCTGCTCAAGAACAGCATGGCGAACTATCGCCAGATCATCGGCGCCGAGCCAAAACGTCTTGAGCCTGGGCGCAGCCTGGAGCCTTTGCTGCCAAAGTCGCTGGAGGCGGCGATCACCATCGCTCTTGTGGAGCATCCCGGCGTGACGGCGGCGCTGCATCAGGTCGACGCGGCTGCGCTCGCGGTCAAGGTCGCAGAAGCCGCATTAATGCCGACTCTTTCGATCACCGGCCAGGTTTCGAATCAATATGATTCATTTCTTGGACTGCCGGGCTCTAGGCAGTTCACCGCCGCAGCGTCGGGACAACTGAACGTGCCGCTCTATCAGGGCGGGTCAGAATACGCCTCAATCCGGCAGGCGAAGGAGCAGCTTGGACAGGCGAGGCTCAACGCCGACGTTCAGCGCGACAGCGTGCGCGCCAGCGTCGTATCGAGCTACGGACTCCTCGAGACCGCCAAGGCGTCGATCATCTCCGGCCAGGCGGCGGTCAAGGCCGCGGAGACGGCGCTCGCTGGGGTGCGAGAAGAAGCCAAGGTTGGGCAGCGCACGACCCTCGACGTATTGAATGCGCAGCAGGCGCTTCTGAACGCCAGAGTCAATCTCATCATCTCCCAGCGCGATCGCGTTGTCGCCTCCTATGCCGCATTGGGCTCGATCGGCCGCTTGTCGGCGCAGGAACTTGACCTCGCGGTCGCGCTCTACGATCCGAACGTTCATCTCGATCAGGTGCATGATATGTGGTTTGGCCTCGACACGCCCGACGGCCGATAAGAATTTTGCGAATGCGGGTGACATCATAGCGCGAAACGTGTCGAATTCGTTCGGGCCCAGTTGATTCGCCGTTTTGGCGCAGTCGGAGATCCGGTCACCCTCATGTGCGGCGCTGTCCGCGCAAAGCGGCAGAATTCCATGAGCGCAACGAACGCCTCCGCTTCTTCGCACACGGTTCAGGACGAAACGCGTGCGAACGAGCCGTCGATGGAGGAAATTCTTGCTTCCATCCGTCGCATCATCGCCGACGACGAGGGCATGCCGGGCGTGCGTCGCGACGCGCGCCGCCGCGCGCGCGCCAACATTGACGCGGCGTCCCAGGCGCGCGGCGCCTATCCGGCGCCCGCGCTCGATCGCCTTGGGGACGAGCCGCCGCTGCCCGCCGCCGACGCATCTCGCAGCGAGAGGGACGAGGCAGGGGCGTTTCGGCTGACCTATGGCGCGGATGACGCAAGGCCGGAGCTGGAGGAGGCTTCGTCGGAGGCCAAGGAGCCATCGGAAGGTGAAATCGTGATCGAGCAGGAAAATCTCGACGTAAAGATCGCCGACCAGGCGTCCGGTCAGGACGTTCCGCTGCTGTCGTCCGAGTCGGCCGCGACGGTCGCGACGCAGTTTCGGGCCCTCGCCGCAGGGGTGGCGTTCAGCGAAAGCGACATTCTCGACCGATGCGCGCAGGACATGCTGCGGCCGATGGTGGAGAAATGGCTCAACGAGAATCTGCCTTCGCTCGTGGAGCGGCTCGTGCGCGGCGAAATTGAGCGGATCACGCGGGCGGGAACCCGCGTTCCGCTGTCGGCGACGAAATCCGGTCAGCCTTAACGGCGCATAAACGCGTGAGAGATAGAGTGGCGGTCATGCATCGCCTTCGAGTTCTGGTTCGCGCGCTTGTGCTTCCGCTTTGCCTCTACACGGTGGCGGGCGTCACGGCGGCGTATTTCGTCTGGCACGGCGTTAATGGCGAGCGCGGGCTGAAGACCGGCGAGGAATATGAGCAAAAGCTCGAACAGCTGCGTCTCGAGCGCAATATCCTTAAGCTTCAACGCATGCTTTGGGAAAGCCGTCTTGCGCTCATCAAAGGCGAGACGGTCGACGCCGACATTCTGGATGAAGAAGTCCGCAAGCGGCTGGGGCGCGCCCACAAGAACGACGTCGTGATACTTCTGCCGGCTTCTAACGCGCCCTAAGCCAAACGGCGCCGGAAACGCGCCTGCAGGAAGGGTTGTCCCGCGCAATCGACCAGTCCGCGCGCGATCAGATCCTCAAGATGCGCAAGCGCGGTCATCGCCGCAGCCGGATGGAGGCGCTTGTCAACGCCCTCGTAAATGTGCGCGACGATTTCGGCGATCGTCTCGTCCCCCGCGTCGAGCCGCTGGAGAATCGCGGCTTCGCGCGCGCGCCGATGATGAATCAACGCGCGTAGGAATCGAGGGGGATCGCGCACCGGCTCGCCGTGCGCGGGCCAATAAATGCGGTCGTCTCGCCTGCGCAGCCGCTCGACCGAGGTCAGGTAGTCGCGCATTGAGCCGTCGGGCGGCGCAATCACGGTCGTCGCCCAGGCCATGACATGGTCGCCCGTGAAGAGCGCCTGTTCCTCGGCAAGCGCGAAGCAGAGATGGTTCGCGGTGTGACCTGGGGTCGCCAGGGCAAGGAGCGAAACGTCGCCGAGCGGGAGCGCGTCGCCGTCTTTCAGCACAATATCCGGCGCATAGGCGAGATCGTGGGCGGCGTCGAGATTGGGTCCGCCGACGCTTGGCGAATCGCAGGGCGCGTAGGGAGCGCATCCGGCGATCGTGGCGCCTGTCGCTTCCTTCAGGACGCGGGCCGCCGGCGAGTGGTCGCGATGCGTATGGGTGACCAGCACATAGCGCAGTCTTTCGCCGCCGATCGCGGCAAGCAGCGCTTCGATATGGCGCGGATCGTCAGGCCCGGGATCGATGATCGCCACGTCGCCAGATCCGACGATGTAGCTGCAGGTTCCCGTATAGGTGAAGGGGCCGGGATTAGGCGCAAGCGCGCGCCGCGTCAGCGGCGAAACTCGCGCTGCAGCGGCTCGGGTAGTTTCTGCGCGAATGACGGGGCCCTCGCTGCGGCTGAGCGGCCGCAAGCCATCTTAGGGCGTGAGACGATGTTTCGAAAGAGCGGCGCGGCGATGGAAAATCCCACCGCCGCAATCCGCAGATTACATCGGGAACAGCGAGTCCTGGCGTTGCAGTTCGGACTGAATGGCGTAGCCTGATTTGCCGCGGTAAGTGACCTTGCACCACACGGATTGGCCCCAGCCGTAAACGCATGCGCCCTGGTTGACCGTTTGATTTTCGGGAATCACCCCAATAATTTTATAATTGACGCCAGGGCCCTTGTAGATCGCAACGTCATTATTGGTGACGACCGGCGCGACGAGGACATTATTTCCTTTCGTGCCGAGCACGCCCGCCGCGACGAAGCCGTGAACGGCGCCCGCCTGAATTTCGCACCAGCCACGCTTCCAGCCCGCGCCGCAGTCGATCACCGTGACATCGGTGCCGGCCGGCAGGCTCGCGACCACGCGCCATTTCGGGCCAGGACCGGACCTGACATTGGCGGGACTGGTCACCGGGTCGGCGAACGCGGCGCTCCCGAACAGTACGGCGGCCGCTGCGGCGAAGCCAAGGACTTTATTCATTTTTTCCTCCCAGTTGAAAACTTTGCCTTATCAGCGCGAGGCTTTGGCTTTGAGGAGTAACGACAACGGAACGAAACGGTTCCGCCCAAGGCCAAAATCGCAAGGCGATACTGATATTCCCACGCTTCAATTTAGCCAAGCCAGCATCGGCAGCGCCAGAAGCTGCTCGATTTAAGGTTATTGGCTGTGACGCGGCTCACGAGAAGGTTCTCGCCAAGCGCCTGCTTAAGCGTTTGGGATTGATCACGTCATCCGCGTTCGAGCGATTCCGCGTGAATGCAGCATGATCTGGCGATAGAGAAGACGCGGCGATTTCCACAAAAAAAGCGGCTTGGTCTTCAACGAAGACTAAGCCGCCCAGTTTTTCACGCGCGAAACTCAATAACACGCACGCTCCGAGCCGGACCCCACTCTGCATATGGCGCCCGGCGCGAACTCGTCCTCAGTCGAACACCGCGCCGAGCGCGACGCCGAGCAGACCGACGACGACCGCCGCCGGCAGCACGGCGTAGCCGCCGAGCAGCAGCGCGCCGATCACGCCGCCAATTGCCGCCGCGACGGCGCCGCCAATGATTTTGCCGGTGTGGCTCTCGGCCTTTTCGGTCGCCGTACCGCCGGCGTTCTGCATCGCCTCTTTCGACATTGAATCCTCCCGCGACATCGAGTGACCGCCGCATCGACGGGTCGGTAGCAAAGCCATGTGAGAGGGTGATGAGAGTTTCGTGAAAACGCCGTCATCGCGGCGACATCATAGGTTCATCGGGGCGCGAGCGACGCGCCGCCGGCGCCAGCTATTTTTTACACTCATGTCTGAAGGCGCGAAGGACGAAGCGTTAAGGCGACATCCCGCGCACCACCAGCACCGAACATTGTGCGTGATTGACGATCGTCGTGGCATTGGAGCCGATGAGAAACCGATCCATGCCGGGCCGATGCGAGCACAATACGATGAGATCGGCGCCCCATTCCTCAGCTTCGGCCAGAACCTTTTGGTAGACCGGTCCAAACAGCACGATGGTGGACACGCGTTCCGGCGCGCAGTCGATCTTGGCGGCGACCGCCGCAATTTCCTTCTCGAGTCCTTGACGCACCTGTAGATCAAAATTCTCGGGCACATAGTCGAGAAAGGCGATCGGCAGGAGCGACTGCACATTGACAAGCCGCAACTCGCTGTCGAAGGATTTCGCCAATGCTTGCGCGGCGGCGACCGCGCGATCGGTCATCGCGGATTCAGTGATATCGATCGGCAGGAGAATTTTGCGATACATCGGCGCGCTCCGGGGCGATCCTCTTTCCGGATATGGCGCGGTTTCCCTTCGAAACAATCGACAAGAATTGAGTTTTCCATCCGCATATTTGGGTTTTCAGCGTGACCCAGGGCAGCGTTCCTGTCACCCACCCAGGTCGGCGTCTGGGCGGGAAGCTTCAACGCTCAGCTTTTGCGCGGGGCCGCCGGCTATACGGGGATCTACGCCGCCGTTTGGGGATCGATTTGGCGAGACGTTTCTTGGTGGAGCTGGGGGGATTCGAACCCCCGACCTCTGCAGTGCGATTGCAGCGCTCTCCCATCTGAGCTACAGCCCCGCTCCGGCGCGTGGGGTACACGGGGGGCGATATCCTGTCAATCGAATGCTGTGCGCTCAAAGGCGCAAGATATGGACGCCGTTCAGGATTGCCGTAGCGCGACGGGGAGGCTAGACAGTCCGCAACCTCATCCCCCTGGAAAGCCCGGTCATGTCCTACGCTGTGGTCAAACTCCTTCTCACGATCATCGACATTTACTGGTGGATTCTGCTCGCCACGGTGGTCATCTCCTGGCTCATCGCCTTCGACGTCATAAATATGCGGTCGAACGCCGCCTATTCGATTTGGAAATGGCTGAACGCCGTCACCGAGCCGCTGCTCGGGCCCATCCGCGCGGTGCTGCCGAGCGTCGGCGGCCTCGACATTTCTCCGCTCATCCTGCTGTTGCTCATGCAGTTTCTGCGCAATCTCATCGTCAGCAGCGCCGGCGCCTACACGTTTGACTAAGGGAGGCGGGGAGAAAGCGACTTCCCCTTGGGCGGCGGAGTCGGGCGGCGTCGCGCTTTACGTGCGGTTGACGCCAAAGGGCGGACGTGACGCGCTTGACGGCGTGGAGTCTCTCGCCGATGGCCGCAGCGTGTTGAAGGCGCGGGTGCGCGCCGCGCCGGAAAACGGACGGGCGAACGAAGCGCTGATCGCGCTGATCGCCGCCGCGTTGCGCGTCCCCAAAAGCGCGGTCGCGATCCGCGCCGGCGCGACAAGCCGGGTCAAGACAGTTTTCATCGCGGGCGCGCCCGCGGTCTATCTCGACGCGCTGGCGAGGCTGGCGCCAACAGACGGTTAGGACATGAGCAAGTCGAAGATCAACGTCGGCAATTTTTTCGAAGACTTCAAAATCGGCCAGATCATTCGCCACGCCGCGCCGCGCACGGTCACTGTCGGCGAGGTTGCGCTTTATACCGCGCTTTATCTGCCGCGCTTCGCCGTTCAGTCGTCGACGGCCTTCGCGCAGGCGATCGGCTATGAGCGCGCGCCGATCGACGATCTCTTGGTCTTTCATCTTGTGCTCGGCAAGACCGTGCCAGACGTTTCCCTCAACGCCATCGCCAATCTCGGCTATGCGGACTTCAAGTTTCTTATTCCGGTCTATCCTGGCGACACGCTGTCGGCGACGTCCGAGGTCATCGGCCTTAAGGAAAATTCGAATAAGGAAACGGGCGTCGTCTATGTGCGCACGACCGGCGCCAACCAGCGCGGCGAAACCGTGCTGAGCTACGCGCGATGGGTCATGGTGAAGAAACGCGACAAGGACGCGCCCGTGGGCCCCGATATCATTCCCGATCTGCCGAAGTCCGTCGATCCGTCGGAACTCGGCAAGGCGGCGCCGCCGATCAATGTCGCCGCCTATGACATGGCGCTGGCCGGCTCGCCCTATGTCTGGGGCGATTATGAAAAGGGCGAGAAGATCGACCATATCGACGGCATGACGGTCGAGGAGGCGGAGCACCAGCTCGCGACCCGGCTCTATCAGAACAACTCAAAAGTTCATTTCAATCAGTATTATGAGTCGCAGGGCAGGTTCGGCAAACGCATCATTTACGGCGGCCATGTCATTTCGCTTGCCCGCGCCCTGTCCTTCAATGGGCTCGAAAACGTCTTCCATATCTCGGCCGTGAACGGCGGGCGCCACGTCAATCCGCTGTTTGCCGGGGGGACGGTCTTCGCCTGGTCGGAAGTGCTGGACAAGGCTGAGATTCCCGGGCGCGCCGATATCGGCGCGCTGCGCCTGAGGCTCGTCGCGACGAAGGACAGGCCTTGCGCGGAATTTCCGCTCCAGGGCGCCGACGGCAAGCCCGACCCCGCGGTGCTGCTCGATCTCGATTATTGGGGCGTGCTGCCGCGGTGAATCAGCTATGATGCGCGGTCCTAACAGCGATCTGGGGAGATTGGTCGAATGAAGAAAACTATGCTTTTTGCGCTCTCCTTCAGCATGGCCGTTGCGGTCGCGCCGCCGGTCGTCGCCCAGACGCCTGCGCCGGAGAGCAAGCTCTCCGTGCCCCTGGATGCATTGCCGCGCTATGGTTCGCTCGTATCCGCCTGGTACAAAAAGCCGGTCTACGACACCAACGAGAGAAAAGTCGGCGTGATCACCGACATGCTGTTTTCCGGCGGCGAGATCAAGGCGGTCATGCTCGATGTCGGCGGCTTTCTCGGCATCGGCGCCAAGCATGTCGCCATTCCGGCGGACGACATCGCGGTCACCGAAAAGAAGAACAAGACTTGGCTGACCATCAACACGACGAAGGACATCGTGAA
>JBFXJV010000148.1:0-8109 GCA_050174515.1 Methylocystis sp. | reverse complement strand
TGGCCGATTTTCCAGACATGGTTTGCATTCCAGCAGGCCCAATCGGAGGTGGAAGATGGCTATGCGCAGTTTGCTCTTGGCGAAGATTCCGGTCCTTTGCCATGGGGAGAGTTGACGATCTCGGCGATTGGTCTCGAGAATCGGGTCGAGCGATTTGATCTCAAACTCATGGCGGCGGAAGTCGAAGATGGGATCGCTCTTTCCTTCCAATACCGACGCGACCTGTTCGAACAAGCGACTATCACTAGATTTGCCGAGTACTTTGACTTCGTGCTCGGCGCGGTTCTTAAAAATCCCGACAAGGCGATCGGCGCGCTCGCAATGGAGACGGAGTCGGCGAAATATTCAACCGTCGAAGTTCGAACGAAAGGAGACGCCGACGCGAAGGATTATCTACCCATACAAGCGCGGATCGCTCACTGGGCGATGAAAACGCCCCAGGCGGTCGCGGTCGTTGCGGGGCGCGACAAGACGAGCTACGCCGAACTCGACGCCAAAGCCAACCGGCTTGCTTGGCTCTTAAGGCATGAAGGAGTCGATCGCGACATCCCAGTCGGGCTCTGTGCAACGCGCTCGGCGGAGACGATCGTCGCCATGCTCGCCATTCTCAAGGCGGGAGGCGCCTATCTTCCTTTCGATCCTGAACTTCCGCCTTTACGGATCGCGCGAATGCTCGCCGACGCAGGCGCACGAGCGGTTGTGTGCGGAAAGGCTTGGTTGGAAAGATTGGAACTCGACTTCAGCGGCGCAATCATTCCGGTCGATGGCGCGGTGGGGCGTGGAGATTTGTTTGACGAAGATCCCCGGATCGGGGTTGCGCCTGAAGACCTCGCCTATGTCATCTTCACTTCAGGATCTTCGGGAACGCCGAAAGGCGTAGCCGTCGCGAACCGAAGCCTGTGGAATTATACCGAGGCCATGTTGGGAAGGCTCGGCGATGAGCCTGGAATGCGTTTCGCACTGGCGTCGACGCTCGCGGCAGATCTCGGTCACACTGTGGTCTTCCCATCGCTGGTAAGCGGCGGCTGTCTTCACCTACTGACTGAAGACGAGGTGACGGATCCACGCGCCTTTGAGGACTTTCTAGTCACTAACGAGATCGATATTCTCAAGATTACGCCATCCCATTATAACGCGCTGCTATCGCCGATCGGCGACAGAACTCCCACCCCTCATAAAGCTTTGATCTTTGGGGGCGAGGAGTTGCCGATGTCGCTGGCGAAGCGCGTCGCAGCGTCGGGCGCGGGCTGCGAGTTATTCAACCATTACGGGCCGACAGAGACGACAGTTGGAGCGCTCGTATTTCCGCTGAAGTCGGAAGAGCTGAAGCTCTCAAGTGTTACGAGCGCGCCTATCGGTCGACCGATTGAGAATATGAACGTCCTTATTCTGGACCAGGATTGCATGCCGACGCCTTATGGCGTGAGCGGCGAAATTTGTCTAAGCGGCGCTGGAGTGGCTAGAGGCTACATCCACCAGCCGGATCTGACGGCGGAGCGATTTCTGCCGAATCCCTTTGGGGCGCCCGGAGAACGATTGTATCGAACCGGCGATCTCGGCGTGTTCGATGGCCGCGGCGACGTCACATTCCTTGGCCGCATCGATCAACAGATAAAGCTTCGCGGTTATCGAATAGAGCTGAGCGAAATCGAAGCACGACTGCGCGCGCACCCGAGTATCAGCCAAGCTGCGGTCGTACCCATCCGCTCTGGGAGTCAGACGCGGCTCGCGGCGTATGTCGTCGGCAGAGGAGACGGGTCTCCGACGACCGACGCGCTGCGTGCTTATCTCGCAGCAACTTTGCCTGACTATATGATTCCAGCATTTATCGTCTCTCTCGAAGCGCTTCCGGTTACCACGAACGGCAAAATCGACCAGCGTAGGTTGCCCGCCCCTTCAGACGCAGCCTCATTGTCCAACGTCTATCGTCCGCCGCGCAACGAGGTCGAGGAACGGCTGGCGCGCATTTACGCTGAGATTCTCGAGATCGAGAGGATCGGCGTCGACGACAATTTCTTTTCGCTCGGAGGCGATTCGATTGCGAGCATCCGAGTTGCGAGCCGCGCTTATGCGGAGGGCTTCGCGATCACGGCGCGTCAGATTTTCCGTCATCAGACGATCGCGGCTTTGGCCGAAGCGATCGGCGCGCCGAAAGTGCGTCCAACCGGGGTGCAGCCCGAGTCATGTGAAGAAACCGGATCCGCGCCGAGTTCCTATCTCACGCAGGTCCAACTCGAAGACCTTGGCGTCGCCGCTTCGGAAATCGAGGATATCTATCCCGTTACACCGCTTCAGGCGGGTCTGCTGTTTCACACTCTCTCGGAACCGAATTCCGGAGTCTATGTAATGCAGCATCGGTACTGGATCGAGGGTGACATTGATATCGACTCATTTCGACATGCCTGGCAGGCTATTGCCGATGCGCATCCCATTTTTCGCACGTCGTTTGTTTGGGAAGGCTTGGAGACGCCTCTTCAGCTCGTATGGAGGCATATCGAACTGCCATTCAGCTATGCGGACTGGCGTTCTTTCAGCGAAGCGGAGCGAGACAAGCGCCTGAATAGCCTGTTGGCGGAAGAACGAGCAAAGGGATTTGAGCTTGGAAGCGCGCCACTGATTCGGATTCGTCTTTTCCGTATCGACAATCGTCAATATCTCCTGATCCGCAGTCATCATCACATACTATTCGACGCTTGGTGCACCTCGCTGATCCTGGAAGAGTTGCGGTCGAATTACGATGCATTGGTCGCAGAGCGAGCGCCCGCTGAACGAATCCATGTCGGATTTCGAGACTATATTGCTTGGCTGCAACGGCGGGACTCCGCAGGGGCAGAGCCGTTTTGGCGAGACTATCTGCGAGGGTTCGACGAGCCAACTCCTTTCTTTCCGGGACGTTCGAGCGTCCTCGCTTCAAAAGGCGTCGAGGATGTGACTTTGCTTCTTTCCAGAGAGGAAACGGATGCTCTCGAGCAGATTGCTAGGCGCCTTCATGTGACAGTGAACACTTTTGCGCAGGCGGCGCTCGCGCTTTTGCTGGCGCGTTACACAAATCGCAAGGAAATATTGCTTGGCGTCACAGTGTCGGGACGCCCTGCCGATCTCCCACATGTCGAATCGATCCTTGGGCTTTTTATCAATGCGCTCCCGCTACGCGTCGCGATCGAAGCCGATCAATCCCTGACGACGCTCCTTGAGAACGTTCTCGCGAGCAATTATGCGATACGCGACTATGAGTATATTTCCCTTACAAAGATCCATGAGTGGAGCGAAATCCCTGCCGGAACTGAGATGTTCCACTATCTGCTCACTTTCGAGAACGCGCCCGTCGACCAGTGGCTGATGGAACCGCATGGCGACTGGCGATTTACGAGCTGCTGGCATCGCACTCATACGAATTATCCAATTACATTCGTTGTTATTCCAGGGCCGCGTCTCCACCTGCAGGTGACCTATGCTCGTGATCGCGTTGGCGCAGAAGTTGCCGAGCAGCTTCTCGACCATTATCGGCGGTTGCTTGTGGATATGATACGTCGGCCGAATGCTCGGCTTGGCGAATTTGAAATGCTCGCCGAAGATGAACGGCGTCTCCTGACTGAACAGTGGAACCAGACCGAATACCACTATGCTGAGCCGTGCGACATTGTCGGACGTTTCGAAGAGCAAGTGAAGCTGCGGCCGGACGCTATCGCGGCATGTTGCGACGGCGCGACACTTTCCTATCGCGAGCTTGCCCTACGCGCACGGGTCGTCGCTGCGGGCCTGATTCGGGAAGGAGTGGAAGCGGACGAGCTTGTCGCATTGCTGGATTATCGCGGACTCGACTTTCTGGTCATGATGCTCGGCGTGTTTTACGCGGGCGCGGGCTATCTCCCCCTTGATCCAGCTTATCCTGACGGCCGTATCGCGCAGATTCTCGTGGAAGCGAAGGTACCCCGGATGCTCACCGGACGTTCCTTCATTCCGCGCGCAGAGTCTATCATTTCCGGAGTCGGTCTGAATTCGATTCGGATGCTGAACATCGCGGCTCTCGAAGGGCACGGAGAGCCTTACGTCGAGCGTCGTCATCGCCCGACCGGTCTTGCCTTTGTGATTTTTACGTCGGGTTCCACCGGCAAGCCAAAAGGCGCCGCCGTCGAGCATCAGGGCATGTTCAACAATCTTATCACGAAGGAACGAGCGCTTGGATTGACATGCGATGACGTCATCGCCCAGACAGCGTCTCAGTGCTTCGATATATCGGTCTGGCAGTTCCTTACGGCCTTGGCGCTCGGCGCGCGAGTCGAGATTCTTCCTGACGACATTTCTCGCGACCCGGAACGGCTCCTGGATGAAATAGACACAAGGGGCGTCACAATTTTGGAGACTGTGCCATCAATGATCCGGGCGCTGCTGGATGCGTCTGACATTCATCGACGTCTTCATAGTCTGCGATGGCTGCTTCCCTGCGGCGAGGCGTTCGCTCCAGAGCTCTGTCGGCTCTTCATGGAGCGCTTTCCGCATGTGCGTTTGCTCAATGCTTACGGTCCGGCCGAATGTTCGGATGACGTGTCATATTTTCCGATCGATATTCCGCCGGAAGGAGACGATCTGAGCGTTCCGATCGGCAGTCCTGTGGACAATACGCGGCTCTATATCGTCAACAAATGGCTTGAACCTGCGTCGGTAGGCGTATCCGGCGAGATATGCGTGGCAGGAATCCAGGTGGGTCGCGGCTATCTGAATCGCCCCGATCTGACAGCCGCCAGCTTCCTTCCTGATCCGTTCGAACAGAGCGGTGGAAGGCTCTATCGTACCGGGGATCTCGGCCGTCGCCGCGATGACGGCGTCATCGAATTTCTCGGACGCATCGATCACCAAGTAAAAATCCGAGGCAACCGCATCGAGCCGGGAGAGATCGAGGCGCGGCTCGTAAGTCATCCCGACGTGCGGGGGGCCTGTGTGATCATTCAGGAGGTTTCCAAAGGCGCCCGCAGGTTGATCGCCTACGTAGCGAGCCCCGCCGACAGATTCTTTTCGGAGGAGCTTCGTCGTCACATTCGTTCCACGCTCCCAGACTATATGGTCCCCGAAGCTTTCATTCGTCTTGACGCGCTGCCGCTTTCACCGAACGGCAAGGTTGATCGCAAGGCTTTGCCTACGCCTGAGTTGGAACTTAGCATTTCGTCGAGGCGTGTCGCGCCGAGAAATCCCACTGAGGAAACGATTGCGCAAATCTGGATGGATTTATTGGGCGCGCCAGATGTCGGTGTAAATGACAATTTCTTTGATCTTGGCGGTCACTCGCTGCTTGCTGCACGAGTAGCCTCCCGAATTCGTTCCATATTTGCGATAGAATTGCCTTTGCGCGAGCTGCTCGAAGCGTCCGACATCTCCGATTTGGCTGCTCGCGTGGACGAAGCGCGGGGACGTCCATCAGCAAGCTCATCAGCGCCGATTGTTCGCGCGTCGCGCGACGCGGCGATGCCGCTCTCGAATGCGCAGCAGAGATTGTGGTTCATGCAACAGTGGAATCCGTCGACTTCTGCTTATAACTTGAAATTAGCTGTTCGAGCGTCTGGACCACTCGATGATGATCTGTTCGAAAAGGCGCTGAACGCCATTGTGCAACGTCACGAGACGCTTCGGACGGTGTTTGTAGTCGAAGATGGAAGGGTGACGCAGAAGATTCTGCCTGAACTCGCCGTGAAAGTTCATTGCGAAATAGTCAACAGCACGATCGACAACAAAGGCGAGTTAGGCCGAGCAATGACAGACTTTGCCGTAGCTCCTTTTGATTTGAAATGCGGGCCGCTCGTCCGATGCGCCATCTATCGCTTGAAGGCCGACGGCGATCTACCTCCGACAGCGATCGTGCTACTCTGCTTTCACCATATCATTTTCGACGGATGGTCATTCGCAGTGTTCTTGCAAGAGTTCGCCGTAATCTATTCTGCAATGCACGCTGGTCGTGAGGCGCAGCTTCCTCCACTTCCTATCCAATATGCTGACTATGCCACATGGGATGCCGGGCAACTATACGAGCAAGCCGCCGAGGAGCAGATTTCCTATTGGAAGGAACAACTGTGGGGAGCGCCGTACCGTCTCGGTCTGCCGACAGATCGACTGAGGAATTCGGTGGCTGATCATGGCGCAGGATCGCGTGCAGTAGAGTTATATGACTTGCAGCAATCATTCGACGCATTCAATCGCGAACGCGTTGTCACGCCGTTCATGACAATTTTGTCGGCTTTCGCAGTGTTGTTGCGCTATCTGAGCGGTTCATCGGATCTTGTCGTTGGAGCAGATGTTGCAAATCGCCCGAGAGTCGAACTTGAATCTCTGGTCGGGTGTTTCGTCAATCAGGTCGCGCTTCGATTAAGACTGGATGGCGATCCGAGTTTCCAGGACATAGTGGAGCGCGCCCGTACCATCACGATGTCGGCATACGACTATCAGGCGTTCCCGTTCGATAAGTTGGTTGAAGTTTTAAGACCGGAGCGCAGCGCTGGTTATTCTCCCATATTCCAGGCGAAGGTGGCGTTCCACAATTTCCCAATGCCAGAGTTCGACATTGCCGAACTCCAGTTCGAACAGATGGATCTGGGTTCGAGCCACGCCGAACTGGATCTCGTTCTTCACGTCTATCAAAGACCGCAAGGAATGCGCGTCGCATTCGAATATCAGGCCAGCCTGTTCGATTCAACGACGATCGACCGTTACTTAATGTTGTTTTATGCACTGCTACGCACCTCACTCGAGCGGCCGGACACGAGTCTTGGTGCCTTGCTAGGCGTCATCTCGAAAAGAGACAAGGCAATACGCGACACAGTGCGTTCAGAACGTCTCGCCGTCCGGCGCGAGCGGTTGCATCACGTTGCACGGCGGAATGTGCTTTCGTGATCACCTCGAATTGTAGAGATGACACGTCCAAACACGCGAATTGTTGCAGGCTGGGAGATGTGAACGATGTGGAAGTATAGAGTTTTGCGTCGGGCAATCATCGGCGTCCTGACGCTCGTCGTCGCTGCCATCATCGTCGCTGATAGTATTGTTCAATTTTCCCTGCCCGAAGAAGATGGCACATACGTAGTTCCTGGTCTTACAGCCGTCGTCACGATCGATTTTGACGCCAATCATATTCCGAAGATTCATGCCGAGAATAGGAAAGACGCCTATGAAGCGCTCGGCTATTCTACCGCGCGAGACCGGTTCTTTCAGATGGATTTGAGCCGCCGAAGCGCATCTGGACGCCTCGCGGAAATCTTCGGCGAGTCCGCTATTGAGGCGGACATGCGATATCGGACATTGGGTTTGGAACGACTTGCTTCGACTGTCATCGGAAGGCTATCGGCGGATCATCGTGATGTGCTCGCGGCCTACAGCGCCGGAGTCAATAAGGCTGTGGGCGAAATGTTGATTCTTCCTGTGGAGTTCATCTTTTTGGATTATCAGCCTGAACCTTGGCGGCCGGAAGATTGTGTCCTTGTGTTGCTCGGATTATCCGCGCGGCATTCGCACAATACGAGTCAGGAACGATTCGCAACCATCATGCGGCGTGCGTTGCCTGCGAAGACCGTCGAGTTTCTCACGCCGGACGGAAATTGCTACAATGAGATACTCGCTCCCCATGGACCGCTACGCTGCACAGCAGACGCCGCTGCGCCGTTCGACGAGATAGCAGAGCTGCTTCGTGATGCAGACAAGAGGAAGACCTCTGGACATGTCATAGCGCCAGAGGCGCAGCAAGGTTCGAACGCCTGGGTTGTGGGACAGCAAAGGTCGCGCGATGGTCGAGCAATAATGGCCAACGACATGCATCTCCGATTGTCCGCGCCAGGGGTTTGGTATCGGGCTGAGCTGAATTATGGGCCGTTTCATCTGCGAGGCCTCACCATTCCTGGTGTGCCGTTCATCGTTGCCGGAAGCAATGGGCATGTGGCTTGGGGGCTTACGAGCGTAGAGGGCGATTTCACCGATCTTGTCCGAATAGAGCAAGCGGCTGATTCGGCTAAATATCGAACCACCCTGGGAGAAACTCCGTTTCTGACACGAAAAGAGACCATCAATATTCGCGGTCGATCGGCGCACGAATTAGTCGTTCAAGAAACGGTCTGGGGACCGATATCACCC
>JBFXJV010000147.1:0-8112 GCA_050174515.1 Methylocystis sp. | reverse complement strand
AGAAACGCAGCGTCGAAGACGCATGGCGATACATCGGCCGTCTGGCGCAAGCCATCGAAGCCGACGAATGCAAAAACTATTTCGAAAACGCTGGATACGCTTCCGTCAAAAAGTGAAACGCTCTAGATCGCGTTGCATTCAGGCGGACTCGCCTGAACGCAGATAAAGGGATCGATTCTGATATTTCAGAGCGCGCTTTACGCGAAAAACCGGTTCCCACTTTTTCGCGAGCGGCGCTCTAGAAACGATCGGGCTCCAGGGGAAGCTCGCCGACCTCCGGCGCGTCATCTTCGCGCGACCCGCTGGCGGCGTCATCCATCGGCGGGCGCGGCCGCCGGCGACGACGGGAACTCAGATGGTAATTGACCCCGCCCTCATGGTCGCGCGGCGCGTTTTCGCGCTCGACCGAGGGCTCCGCGCCTTCGCTTGGAGCGGGGCGAGAAGCCGCCGGCGCGGTTATGAATGACGGAAGCGCGGCTCCCGCGCCGCCCTCGGCGGCGTCGGCCTCAGCGCGCGGCTGGAAGCGGCGGTCGCGGCTTCGGTCGTAGCCTTGATGACGCGGGCGGTCGCCGCTCTCGGCGTTGCGGTCCCGGCCATAAGCCTGCCGCTCGGGCCGCTCAGACCGTTGCGGGCGCTCGGGCCGTTCAGCGCGCTGCACGTCGCCGATCGGGCGCTCCTCGAAAGGCTGAGGCTGGGGCTGCGGCGGCGCGAAATGTGGTTGTGGCGCGAAAGACTGGGATTGCGGCTGCGGCTGATAGGCCGGCGCCGGCAGTCGCTCGGAAAGCGGCGCGAAACGATCGGGCAGAGCTGCGAAATCGTCGTCGTCTTCGGCGGTCTCGACTTCCGCTTCGTACTGCGGACGGGCATAGCCGTTGACCTGCTGCTGAGCGGCGGCGATCAGTCTGAAATAGTGCTCCGCATGCTGCAGCAGGCTTTCGGCCATGATCGTGTCGCCGGATGACTGCGCATCTCGCGCCAGCTGTAGATATTTTTCGGCGACATGTTGAGCCGTGCCGCGAATTTTCACATCGGGGCCATTGGACTCATAGGATCGCGTCAGCGGATTGGGCCCTTTCCGGCCGTTGCGTCCGCGCATTCTCTTGTTTTGTCCTGGTCTCATCAAACTCCCCGCAATCTCTCCGCGCTCGGCTCTCGCCTGCGCGGCCTTATCAACAACGCCGCCGCCAAATTCCTTCGCCAGAAGCCGTCAACGCCAAACGACCGGGCGACAGCGACCCGTTCCCGGACCGCGAGCTTCAAGAGCGGCGCGCGAGTCGAATGTCCTCAAGTCAGCCGCAATCGGCGGCCCCGCGTAGTTCTGCGCCAATACCCCTCAGCGCGAAATCACGATCCTGAGCGCGACGGGACGCCGTCTGCCTGCCTGGCGCATAACGCCCAGCGACGATCGAAGTGGCCTCACTCCGGCGCTCTCATGTCGATTTCGACTTTGCTCCCCGCCGGTCGTTTCGGGCTTCCGTTCGCGAAGCGGAGCCAAAGGTTCGAGGTTCACTCTCGAAGTTGGCGATCGGCTGGACCTGAATTGACTATAGTGGAGGGGGCGCCCCCCAACAAGACCGCGCGCCAAGCCGCAGGCCAAAAAAGGGAGTACTGTAGCCAATATGTCACGTCGTCGCGGGCGCAAGGCGCGCCGTGACGATCCTTTCATGTCCGCCGGCGTCGCGGGCGACGCGCTCGATTTGGAGCCCCTGACCGCCCAACAGCTCGGCGACGCTCGCGGCCTGGTCGAAGCCGACTTCGAATAGAACGAAGGCGTCTTCCGCCAGCAGCCGCGGCAGATCGCGGATAATGTCTCGATAGCAGTCGAGCCCGTCGGCGCCGCCGTCGAGCGCCAGCGCCGGATCATGCAGTCGCACCTCGGGGTCGAGCCCTGCGATGTCGTCGGTGCGCACATAAGGCGGATTGGAGACGATAAGGTCGAAACGCCCGCAAAGCGCCTCGGCCCAACGGCCGCGCATGACGCTTGCGCGATCAGAGAGGCCGCAGCGGGCGAGATTAGCGGCGGTCGCCGCGCAGGCTTCCCGCGAAACATCGACGGCGAGCGCCCAGGCGGCCGGAAGCTCGCTGAGCAGCGCGCAGGCGATGGCCCCCGAGCCGGAGCCGAGATCGAGAATCGATAGCGGCGCGTCGCGTTTTTCCGCGACGAGGCTCAGCGCGGTTTCGACCAGCGTTTCGGTGTCCGGCCGCGGGTCGAGCACGCCGGGCGCGACGATAAGATCAAGCGTCCAGAATCCGCGCTCTCCCAGAATGCGCGACAGGGGCTCGCGGGCGATTCGCCGCGCCGAATAGTCGGCAAGGATGCGCGATTCGTCTTCCGTCAGCGGCGCGCGCGGCGCCAGAGCGAGTTCGAGCCGCGTCAGCGCCGCGGCGCCGCGCAACAGGGCGCGCGCCTCGTCCTGCGGATGCGTGACGCCGGCGGCCTCGAGATCGTCCGCGACCATCGCGATCGCCTCGATTCGCGTCGGGGGCGGCTCGCTGTTCGCCGCCGCCTTTTTCCCAACGCTCGATGTCATGTCCTATCCCTTATTGGCGAGAAGCCCCGCCAGCCGCTTCGCGAAAGCCGCCGCATCGACCGGATGCTCGCCGTCCGCGACGCGCGCGAGGTCGAAGAGAAGAAGCTGATCGTCGCGGGTCGACTCGCGCCCTTTTTCGCGCAGCGCGCCGGCCAGCGCGATGATCGCCTCATGTCTCGGATTGACCTCCAAAACCGGCTTTCCAAAGGCCGCTTCCTGACCATGTTCGGCCAGAAGGCGGGACAATTGGCGATCGAAGCCGGCGTCGGGCGCGACAAGGCAGACGGCGCTGTCGGTGAGCCGTGTCGAGGCGCGCACGTCGTCGACGTATTCGTCGAGCGTCTCCTTGAGCGCTGAAAGCAGATCGGCGACGTCGGCGGGCGCCGCGGCTTCGGTTTCGGCCTCGTCGACGAGCGCGATCGCGTCGATGTCGGCCTGACCCTGGGTCACCGATTTGAACGGCTTGCCCTCGAAGCCCAGCGCGCTCGTCACCCAGAAGGCGTCGACCGCGTCGTCGAGCAGCAGCACCTCGACGCCTCTCGCGCGGAATCCTTCGAGTTGCGGGCTGGCGCGCAGGCGCTTCATATCGTCGCCGACGAGATAATAGATCGCGGTCTGATTCTCCCTCAGATCGGCGACGTAATCCTTGAGCGTGCGGGTCTTTTCCTCCGACTTTTCCGTGGACTTGGTCGACGCGAATCGGGCGATTTCGAACAGCGCGTCGCGGCGGCTCGGGTCTTCATGCAGGCCTTCCTTCAGCACGGCGCCGAAGTTCCTCCATACTTGCGCGAATTTCTCGGGCTCGGCGTCGGCGAGCTTCTTCAGCTCCTGCAGCATGCGCGTGGCAATCGCCTTGCCGATCGCGCCGACGACCGGACTCTTCTGCACCATCTCGCGCGAGACGTTGAGCGGAATGTCGGCGCTGTCGACAACGATGCGCGCGAAGCGCAGCCAGGCTGGCAGCAGCGCCATGTCCCGCGAGATCAGCACCCGGCGCACATAAAGCTTGGATTTGCTGGTTCGCGCCGGGTCGAAGAGATCGAGAGGCCGCGCGCCCGGAACAAAGGCCAGCACCGTATATTCGGTGCGCCCTTCGGCGCGCCAATGGGCGATCAGCGCCGGCTCGTCCAATTGTCCCGACAACTGCCGGTAGAAATCGACATATTGCTCATGCGTGATGTCGGACTTCGGCTTCGTCCAAAGGGCGACGCCCTCGGCGATTCGCCGCGGCTCTTCGCCCGGCGCGGCGATGAGGTCGATCGGCGCGGCGATCGCGCCGGAATGTTCGCGCACGACGCTTTCGACGCGCCAGTCGTCAAGAAATTCGTCGCTCTCTTCGTTGAGATGCAGCGTAACGCGCGTGCCGACGGCGGGCGCGTCTTCGAGCGGCAGCGGCGCGATCTGATAGGAGCCCTTGCCTTCGGAGCTCCACAGCCAGGCCTGATCTTCGCCGGCGCGCCGCGTCGCGACCTCGACGCGGTCGGCGACCATGAAGGCGGAATAAAAGCCGACGCCGAACTGGCCGATGAAGCCGTCGTCCTTTTCCTTGCCGAGCTTGTCGAGAAAGGCGCGGGTTCCGGAATTGGCGATGGTGCCGAGCGCGCTGATCAACTCCTCGCGCGACATGCCGACGCCATTGTCAGCGACGGTCAGCATGCGCTTGTCCTTCTCAAGCGAGATCGTGACAAGCGGCGCGCCGGCCTGGGCGGCGAGTTTTTCGTCCGAAAGCGCCTCGTAGCGCAGCTTTTCACAGGCGTCGGCGGCGTTCGAGACGAGCTCGCGCAAAAAAACGTCGCGTTCCGAGTAGACGGAATGCGTCATCAGTTCGAGAAGCTTTGCGACATCGGCCTCGAAGCCGAAATCGGCGGCGGCCGGCGGATCGGCGGCTAGAGTCGCGCCTTCGACGGATGCGGCGTCTTCGGTCATGTTGTCTCCAATGAAAAGTAAAAGGGAATCAGCGTCGCGGTCGGCGCGACTGCGCATCTTGAGTTCGTCATTGTCGGGAATTTTGCAAGGGCGCGCCTGAGCGCGCTCGACCGCGCCCGTCCATCCCTGGCCGAAGCCAAAAATAGACGAGCCGGCGCGGGAGCGAGGCTCCCGGCCGACTCGACCATCGCCACGACCTCCATATCTCGGCGCCGCACGCTTTCGGGGGGCTGGGGGGCTGACGAAACCGAAAACGCGAGGCCCCGAGCTGTCGAGGCAATGACCTTCATTTTGGGCGGCGCGTTTGGCTGGCAAGGGGCGCCATGTCGGCGAAAGTATGATTATCGCAAGCCAGATCTTGTCTGGTTGCGAAGCCGCAAAGATTCTCGTCGCAATCGCGTCATTAAGTCTTGCCCGCAGCATCGGCGCTTGCCAACATGGCGGCAAGATATCGAGGAGTGCGTAACGCATGGCGGAGTCGGAGACGACGGAGCCCAGCCGGGCCCGACCCGCGCTATTCGTCGTGAACGGCGTTTCGCCGGACGCGGCGCCAGGGGCGCGGGGAGACCGCGGCGCGGCGGTTTCATTCAGCCGGCCGGAACTCAACGTCATCTTCAATCTCTACGGATCGAAAGTCGCGCAGGGCGAATGGCGCGACTATGCGATCGACTTCACGCCGGCGAAGGCGGTGTTTTCGATTTTCCGCCGGGCGAGCGAGGCGCCGCTCTATCGAATCGAAAAGAATCCTGCGCTTGCGCGTCGGCAGGGCGCCTATTCAGTGATCGCCGCGACCGGCCTGGTGCTGCGGCGCGGCCACGATCTATCGCGGGTGGTGCGGGTCTTGGAGCCGGCGCTGAGGCTGGTCGGAGCGGAATAACGTTAAAAGCGGTCGGCGCGATAGGGCGTCGGATCGAGAAAGGGCGTCTCGCCGGTCATCATCTCGGCGAGGAGCCGTCCGGTTACGGGTCCGAGCGTCAGCCCGTGATGCGCATGGCCGAAATCGAACCACAGGCCCTGATGGCGCGGGGCGGGGCCGACGATCGGCAGCATGTCCGGCAGACAGGGCCGCGCGCCGCGCCAGGGCTCCGGGTCGAGCCGTTCGGCGAGCGGGAACAACCGGCGCGCCGTGGGTTCGCATAATTCGATTTGGACGGGCGTGGGCGGCGCGTCGCGGCGGGCGAATTCGGCGCCGCTGGTCAGCCTGACGCCGCGGCGCATCGGCGCGAGGAGATAGCCGACGTCGGCGTCGAGGATCGGATGATTGAGCCTTGCGCCGTCCTTCGCGGCGTAATGCATATGGTAGCCGCGCTTCCAGCCCAGCGGAATGCGGTAACCCAGCGGCCCATAGATGGCGTCCGACCAGGGTCCGAGCGCTACCGCCGCCGCCGCGGCGACGAGCGGCCCCTCCGCCGTCGTCACGCGCCAGCGCCCGTTTGTATCATGCGACAGGCTGCGTGCGTCTCCCGCCAGCAATAGGCCGCCCCGCGAAATAAACAGGTCGGCGTAGGCTTTCGAGAGAGCGGCGGGATCGACGATCGCGGCGGTGTCGCGATAATGGATTCCGCCGGCGATCGGCGCGAGATCTGGCTCCAGCGCCGCGACTCCGCGGGCTTCGAGCGTATCGATATGCAAGCCATAGGCGCGCAGCCGCTCCGCCTCGGCGGCCGCCGCGTCGAGCGTTTTCTCGCTGCGGTGGAGCTTGATCCAGCCGCTTCTGCGCAATAGCTCGCCTGCGCCGGCCGGTTCGATCAGCGCTTCGTGCTCGCTGAGGCTGTTTTCGATCAGCGGGCGCCGCGCTTCGATATTTCGCTCCACGCGCTCAGGCGCGCTTTCGCGCCAATAGCGCAGCAGCCAAGGCCCCACCGCTGGGAGGGCCGACAAATGGTAATGCGCCTCGGGGAGGAGGTTCAGAGCATATTTGACCAACCGCGCCGGGTCGCGCGGGAAAAGATAGGGAATGAGCGAGGAGCGCTCGATCAGCCCGGCGTTGCCGAAGCTGGTCTCCTGTCCAGCGGCGCCGGCGCGATCGATCAGCGTGACCGCGCGGCCGCGCGCCTGCAGATGCAGCGCGGCGCTGACGCCGACGACGCCGGCGCCAAGAACGACGACATCGGTCGACTTCATGTATCCCCCAGGGTGGTCGCCTCATATATGGACTTTGATGCAACCCGCATGCTAGAGCGCGGCTCGCGAAAAAGCGGGAACCGGTTTTTCGCGTAGAGCGCGCTCTAAACTTTTGGAATCGATTGCGTTATCAGCATTTGGGCGATTCCGCCCAAATGCAGCGCGATCTAGGCGCCTCTCTCTTTTCTTAAAATTTCAGGGCGCCTGATGATCCCCCGCTATTCCAGACCCGAGATGACGGTCATTTGGGAGCCGCAGACACGGTTTCGTATCTGGTTCGAGATCGAGGCCTACGCCTGCGACGCGCTCGCCGAAATCGGCGTCATTCCCCGCGAGAGCGCCAAGGCGATCTGGGACAAGGCGGATTTCGTCACCTTCGACGTGGCGCGGATCGACGAAATCGAACGCGTCACGAAACATGACGTGATCGCCTTTCTGACCCATCTCGGCGAATTCATCGGCGCCGAGTCGCGCTTCGTTCATCAGGGCATGACGTCGTCCGACGTGCTCGACACCTGTCTCGCCGTACAATTATCGCGCGCCGCGGATCTGTTGATCGCCGATGTCGACGCGCTGCTCCAGGCGCTCAAGACGCGCGCTTATGAGCATAAGTACACGCCGACGATCGGACGCTCGCACGGGATTCACGCCGAGCCCACGACCTTCGGGCTGAAACTGGCCCAGGCCTACGCCGAATTCACACGCGCGCGCGCGCGTCTCGTCGAGGCGCGCAAGGAAATTTCGACCTGCGCGATTTCGGGCGCCGTCGGCACTTTCGCCAATATCGATCCGCGCGTCGAAGAATATGTGGCGCATAAGATGGGACTGACGCCAGAGCCGATCTCGACGCAGGTCATTCCCCGCGACCGCCATGCGGCGTATTTCGCAACGCTCGCCGTGGCGGCGTCGTCCGTCGAACGGCTGGCGATCGAAATCCGCCATCTTCAGCGCACCGAGGTGCTCGAGGCGGAGGAGTTTTTTTCGGCAGGCCAGAAGGGCTCGTCGGCCATGCCGCATAAGCGCAATCCAGTGCTGACCGAAAATCTGACCGGCCTCGCGCGGCTGGTGCGCGCCATGGCGATTCCGGCGATGGAAAACGTCGCGCTGTGGCATGAGCGCGATATTTCGCATTCTTCGGTCGAACGCATGATCGGCCCCGACGCGACGGTGACGCTGGACTTCGCGCTCGCGCGCTTGACCGGCGTGATCGAAAATCTCGTCGTCTATCCGGAAAACATGCGCAAGAATTTAGAAAAGCTCGGCGGCCTGATCCATTCGCAGCGTGTGCTTCTGGCGCTGACCCAGAAAGGCGTCTCGCGCGAAGACGCCTACGCCATGGTGCAGCGTAACGCCATGCCGGTCTGGCGCGGAGAAGGAGATTTCAGAACTCTGCTCGGACAGGACAAGGATGTGAGCGCGAAACTGTCGCCGAAGGAGTTGGACGAGCTCTTCGACCTCTCCTATCACTTCAAACATGTGGATACGATTTTCGCGCGGGTGTTTGACGAGACTTAGCGCTCCACTCAATTTC
>JBFXJV010000146.1:0-8186 GCA_050174515.1 Methylocystis sp. | reverse complement strand
ATCTCTTGTCGGGTGCGCCTGTTGTGTTGTCCAAGGGCTCGGCGGCGCAAGCGATTGTGGCGTCGACCGCGGTCCCAGCCGCTTTTGAGCCTGTGAAGGTGGAACATCGCTACCTCGCCGATGGCGCAATCACCTGCAACACGCCGGTCACAGTGGCCGTAGGGCTGGGCGCGCGTCGGCTTGTCGTGCTGCCGACCGGTTACGCCTGCGCTCTTGAAACTCCTCCGCGCGGCGCAATCGCCTGCGCCTTGCATGCGCTGACGTTGTTGATCGCGCGTCAACTCTTGCATGAGCTCAGCTCCCTCGCTTCGGATATCGAGTTCTATGTTGCACCGCCGCTCTGTCCGTTGCCTCATTCACCTTATGATTTTGCGGCGACGGGGGAGCTAATTCAACGCGCGGCGGAGAGCACGAATGAATGGATAATGGGTGGCGGCCTCACGCGGCGGGAAATTCCTCATCAGATGATCACTCATAAACACAAGCACGCATGACGCAAAGGAACGAGCCGGTTTCGACGTGGCGTGAGCGCGGCGGCCTTCTCGCCATGACGAGAGCGGCGGGAATACCGGCAGGCGGGCTTGTGCATGTGGCTCGCCCCCGCGCTTGATGGCGCAGCGTGGGGAAGAGTAACCCGAGCCTCAGATCAACCAGGACTGGCGCGGAAATGAATCTGAAATTCGCGAGACGGATTAGCTTTGCGCGGCTGCCCGAGGTTTCGCTGGACGAGATCATCGAGCATATGTCCGACCCGCGCATCGCCAGGCATATGCCGCTTCTCCTCTTCGCGTGGGACGAGCCGCGGGTCGCGGCCTGGGTTTCAGCCAAGGAAGCCCGTTGGCAACGCGACGGGCTGGGCCATTGGGCGATCCTTAGCGATGGCGCCTATGTCGGCTGGGGCGGCTTCCAGAAGGAAGGTGACGAGTGGGATTTCGGGCTGGTGCTCAAGCCGGACTGCTTCGGCCTCGGCCTCAGGATCACTCGCATGGCAATCAGCTTCGCCAGGGCCGATGAGCGCATTCCGTTCGTGACCTTCCTGCTACCACCATCGCGTCGGCATCTGCGGGGCCTCGAGCGGCTCGGCGCCCGCTTGGTCGCCGAGGTCAAGCACGAGGGTGCATACTTCCTGAAATATCGCCTCGACACGGCATGACTGGCGGTCCATGCGAGACTAGGGTGAGAGCTATCAGATCGCCCCCCGTTGAAGCTGCTCAGCTCATGGCGCGCGTAGACAATCAATACTCGCATCGCATTTCTGTTTCCTTCGGCGAAACCGGAGCACGCAACGGGTTGCGTGCCTTCTTACCAGACTGCGCTTTAGCCGGTAGCCCAAGAGAAGCGCCGTTATCGCCGCATAGACCAAGGGCTCAGGCGGCCAGGACTTCACGACGAGAATGAAATGGAGGGCCGCCGCGATGACGGCGAAATAGACCAGTCGATGCAGCTTCGCCCAGGCACGACCGCCCATTCGTCGGATCGCCGCATTATTCGACGTCAGCGCGAGCGGGATCAGAATGACGAAGCTCAGCGCTCCTACGGTCACATAGGGCCGCTTACGAATGTCGCCCCAGATCGCCGTCCAATCGAGCCCATGATCCAGCATGACATAGGCGGCCAAATGAAGAGACGCGTAATAGAAAGCGAGAAGGCCGAACGCGCGCCGGTAACGAAGAAGATCAATTCCGGCCATTTGTCGCAATGGCGTGATCGCGAGGGCCCATATGCCCGGGACATTGGTTTGGAGAGCGGATCGAACAATCGATCGATTTTCGCCGCTATGATGAAATCGTTCTCGTGCAGGCCCTTGATCTTCTTGGTATGCAAGGAGACTGTGGCGTATCCCCAGCCGAAACTTACGTCAGGATGATGGCCTTCGGCATCGGCGAGTTCGCTTACGGCGGTGACGAAGTTCAGCGCCTCGCGGAAATTCGCGAAGAGGAAATGGCGCTCGATGCGATGCGCATCGTCGCACAAATCCCAGTCTTGGACATTCGCCAGAAACGCCTCGGCTTGCTCACGCTCGAGAGGCGGATCGCCGCCGCGGCAAGGTACGCAGGTCTTCTCCGCGAGAGCCATAGTCATCGATCGAGCTCCTCGGACACGATATCTAGCGCGCCGCCGATCGCTGACACGCCGGCCAGCCAACACAAAGAGCAGTACAATGGGATGAAGAATTCTCTCGGCCGACGCGGCGGCAGTCCCAGAAATTCCTTTCGATACACGATCAGATCGCCAATCTTTTCCAATTTGGCCGTCGCGAGAATATGTCTGCGCCTGATTGTCACGCCTTTCGCGACCATGCCTTTGCGGCCTGGCCCGAGATCGCAAGCGCTCAGCGCGCCGCGCGAAGAAGCCGTTATCCGGAAAACCACCTCTTCGCGTCCACGCTCAGGTTAACTTGACGGCGCGCCGAACCGGACTACGTCATGGAGAATTCGTCAGCGTCGAGCAACTCCATGCAGAGCAACCCGGATATTCCAACCAGGAGACGGGCATGGCCAAGAAAGAAAATACGATCAAGAGCGACGACAAGATCGTCGCCATGCTCAACCGCATCATGGAAAGTGAACTGGCGGGGGTGGTGCGCTATACGCACTATTCCTTGATGGTGTTCGGCTACAACCGCCTCCCGATCATTTCCTGGCTGCGCGGACAGGCAGACGAATCTCTCGCCCATGCGCACCAGGCGGGCGAGTTGATCACTCACATCGGCGGCCATCCGTCGCTTCACATCGGCCCGCTGCTGGAAACCCACAAACACGATATCGGCGATATCCTGCGCGAGTCGCTGGCCCACGAAGGGGCGGCGTTGCAGCTTTACCGCGACCTGCTCAAGGAAGTGGAAGGCGTATCGGTGATGTTGGAAGAGTATGCGCGCAAGATGATCTACACCGAGGAACTGCATCAGGGAGAGGTCAACAAGATGCTGCGAAAACCGGGGGACGTGTCCGTTTTTTCCGATCGCTGATCAGCTTATCCGCCGGTTATTGGGGAGATGGGATAGCCGATTGCCCCTGCCTCGCCCTGGCAAAATGCTTTCGCCGAACGGTTGATCGGGTCGATCCGACGCGAGTGTGTCGACCATTCTCATCGCTCGATCGAGCTGCGCAACGCGCACTATAACCTACACATCATCCGCAGGGCGCAGGCGCGGCCGGGTAACGGGCCGCGGCTGTGAGCGCAGCGGGCCGCGCATGCCGGAAGCGGTGTGCGCGGTCCACTCAGGCGGTCCCGCCCCGCTGCTCGGCTATGCGGCCAGGGCCGCTGCCGAAGTAGACCCCTGCGCTTCACAACTCAGGGGGTGTCCTCCTTTCGCCAAAAAGGGCGGATGCGGCGGGCTAAAAGAACCGGACTTTTCGGAGCAAAACGTGCCCTCGTTGTCAGCTATGTTGTTGAATTTCAACACGCTATGAAGGCAGTAAACCGGACAAAAAGCGGACGCAGAAACGGGCAATGGCGGGGGCGGGACGTCCCCCCTTACGGACGCTCTGCCGAATCGCAGCCGCTTCTGAACGCCAATCGACGGGCCGTCTTGTGTTGATTTAAAATAACTTATCTTCTAAATAAGTTGCTTTAAATTAACCAATGTATTAGTCAAGCCTTGACCTAACAGCAATCTTTGTGACATGTTGTTTTAAAGCATCTCAAACATATAGGAAGTGGCTTTAAAATTCCATGACCCGTGTAAGCAAAATCGCAGGGGCTCCACCCTACGCCGTCGAGACGGCCCTAAAGCGCCTCGGCGCGAATATCCGCACGGCGCGGCTGCGCCGCGGTCTGCGCCTCGACGAGCTTGCCGCAAAAATCGGGCTGTCCCGCTTCGCACTATCCGATGTCGAAAAGGGCAAGCCGACGACCGGCATCGCCGCTTACGTCGGGGCGCTCTGGGCCCTCGGCCTGCTCGGCGACATGGAAACGGTTGCCAGCCCCGACCGGGATGAGGAAGGCAAGACCCTGGAAGCCGCGCGCCGACCGAAGACCGCTCATGGCAGCAGGAAGCTGGACAATGAGTTCTGAGCGCGAATGTTTCGTCTATATCGTTCTGCCCGGCGCGACGGAGTTCGTGACAGCCGGCCGTTTCCGCGTGATCACCGACCGGAGCGGGGTTGCGCGCGGCTCTTTCGTCTATGGCAAGAGCTATCTTGCCCGGCCCGACGCCGTTGAATTCGACCCCGTCGAATTGCGCCTTGCGCCGCGTGTCTATGAGACCGTGCGGCTTGACGGCTTCTTCGGCGCAATCCGGGATTCCATGCCGGATTATTGGGGCCGCAGGGTGATCGAAAAACACGCCGGCCTCACCGTTCTCGAAGAATTCGACTATCTGCTGCAAGGGCCGGACGATCGCGCGGGCGCGCTCGGATTCGGGCTCAATGTTACTCCGCCCGCGCCGCGCCGCGCGTTCAACAGCACCCTCGACCTTGCGCGTCTCCAGGCCGCCGCCGATGCCATCATGGCGGATGACGCGGACCGCGCCGATGAAATCATCGCGCAGGCCGGCAATCTGGTCGACCCCGGCACTTCGATGGGCGGCGCCCGTCCCAAGGCTGTCGTCCAAGACGACGGCAGTCTCTGGATCGCGAAATTCAGCGCGCGCGAAGACCGCTTCAACTATCCGCGCGTCGAGCATGGCATGTTGCGCCTTGCCGCCGAATGCGGCCTTCATGTCGCGGACAGCCGTCTTGAAACCGTCGGTGGCAAGGATGTCCTGCTCGTGCGTCGCTTCGACCGCGACCCCACCGAAAGCGACTATCGCCGTCACCGCATGGTCAGCGCCCTCACCTTGCTGCGGACGGGTGACCAGCCGGAAGACCGCGCGCAGTGGTCCTACCTCCTCCTTGCCGATGAAATCAGGCGCGTCAGCGCTGCAACGGAAGCCGATCTCCGGGAGCTGTTCGGCAGGATTTGTTTCAATGCGGCGGTTTCCAATCTCGACGACCACCCGCGCAATCATGCGGTGCTCGGCAAGGACAGGAGTTGGCGGCTCAGCCCCGCCTACGATCTCACGCCAACCCCGGCCATCGCCGAGGAGCGGCGCGATCTTGCGATGACATGCGGCCCCTATGGCCGCTACGCGAACCGCCTCAATCTGATCGCCGGCCACGGCCGTTTCCTGCTTTCGGAAGATGACGCGGCGGCAATCTTCGACCACATCGCCGCAACGGCAAAAGAGCGCTGGCGCCCGCTGATGCGCAGCATCGGAGTGACCGAACGCGACTGCGAAATCATCGCCCGCGCCTTCGTATACGGCGGACTCATCCTGCAAGAGCGCGAGGCCTGATCGATGAGGGTCTACGGTATCGATCACGAGCACGCCATCACGCCGCAAACCCCTCGCCTGCCTTGCCTGTACGTTTGACGGCGGCCTCCTGCGTACAGAAACCCTCGAAGAATGGCGGGATTTTTCAGCGTTCGAGCGGGCGCTGAAACGCCCCGGGCCGTGGATCGCCGGCATTGACTTTCCATTCGGTCAATCCCGGCGATTCATTGAAAACATCGGCTGGCCGGCCGACTGGGCGGGCTATGTCCGCCATGCGCAAAGCCTCGGGCGCGCCGGATTCCGGCATGCGTTCGACAGCTGCCGCGCGTCCCGGCCTGAGGGCGACAGGGAACATCGCCGCCAGACAGACATGGCCGCGGGGTCGATAAGCCCGCAAAAACTTTATGGCGTTCCGATCGCTTTGATGTTTTTCGAAGGCGCTCCGCGCCTGATCGAGGCAAACGTTATGATTCCGCGTCTCCAGGACGGCGACCCCGGACGCATCGTCGTCGAGGCCTACCCCGGCATGCTCGCCCGCTCGATCATCGGCCGCCGCAACCACAAGCAGGACATGAAAAAGAAACAGACGGAAGACCAGCGCACCGCGTGGCTTCAACTCCTCTCCGCCCTGCGTGATGGTGACGCGGAAGCTCGTTACAGCTTCGCGATCGAAACATCGGAAGCGCTCTGCGACAATCCCGGTAGAGACCATCTCGATGCTTTGCTTTGCGCCATACAGGCCGCCTGGGCTTGGCGGAACAGAGGGAACGGGTTCGGGGCGCCTGAAGCGCTCGACGCTGCCGAAGGCTGGATCGCCGATCCGCAGCTCAGCGATGAAGCGAACAGCAAGCATGGAGGGCCACGGTAAATGGAAGCGACCATGCCGCCACACCTCCTTCGTCCTGCTTCCCGCCCCTTGCTACGATCATGAGCGCGTCGTCCGCGAGTGGCCGCTGTAGCCTGGGCGCCTCTTCGGCGGGAGCGGCCATCCAAAGGTCAATCTCCTTGCGCGTCGTCAAAATGACGGGCATTGCCTTCGGGTGGATTACGCCGACTGCCTTGTTCGGTTCAGTGGTGAGAAACGCGAAGAGTTCATCGCTTGTCTCGCCTGCCTTCGCCATGCACACAGAGGTCCCGCTCGCCTCTACCCGACCCTTTTCCGCATGCGCATCTCGTGACAACGACTACATACAAATCCCTGCGCGGCGGCCTCGCGCTCTGGAACGATGAAGCGCTGAGCGACAGGATCAACCACGGAATCTTCCCGGCGTGCAGGGATCAGTGATGCTGCATGGCCTTCGCCGGCAAGACCGCCTGCCTCGCAGATGAGAGAATCGCAATGTCGCAGCGCCGCCGTGTGGTCGACCGGATGGTCTGGACAATCCTCGCCCGCCGACATTCCCACACATGAGTGCGCGACTGGCGCAGCAAAACTGGACGCCGCGCCCCAGAGCGCGGCGACGATAACCATCGCGGAGACGATTAGGCGCAGCCAGTTCTGCTTCATTGTCGTCCTCTGCGGGATTGATAGCACGGAGCGCCTCGCCCCGTAAAAGCCTCAGAGAAGATCAATCGAAGCCGCGGCGCAGGAGAATGGCGCAGCTCCCGGCGTGATGCGCGATGATGTGGCTACATGCATTCATTCCGCCGATTGTGAGCTTTTTCGGCGCCACTTGGACGACGTGGAGGCACCCGAAACGCGAAACCATCGGCGCCATCCAGCACTTCGCGGCGGGTGTGGTCTTCCATGCTGCGGCTGGCGAGATCCTGCCAGACGCTATGCACAAGGGCGCGATCTGGACCATCATTCTTGGGGGCGCCGTGGGCATTGCGACGATGCTGAGCATTCGGCGATTGGCCGAGAGCGCCAAAGAGCAGCCGACGGGTTTGATCGCGGTCTCTGCGCTCGACGCGCTGATCGACGGGCTGGTGCTGGGCCTCGGCTTCAACGTCGGGCGAAAGCAGGGGACGTTGCTGGCGATTGTGCTCGCCATCGAGTTTCTATTTCTTGGCCTTTCCATTTCGGGAGCTTTCCGCAGACAAAGCAGCCGTGCGGCGCAACCGGCATCTTTTTCGCTGTCCCGCTCGGCGTGCTGATTGTTCAACCCATAGGCCGCCTCTCAGAGGTCCGGCGGGCCGTGGCCTTCGCCTTCGGCCCGATGACGCTGCTCTATCTCGTCACCGAAGAGCTGCTTACCGAAGCGCACGAGCGGCCAAAGACCACTTGGGGCGCCGCCATGTTCTTCGTCGGGTCCCTGATGATGATCGTGGTAAGCGACACCATGGGATCCTAAATTTTCTGAGCACCGCTATGCCGCCAGTAAGAACGTCGGTTGAGGGGAAGGGAACCGATGGCGAGGAACCCGAACTCCAAAGCGCAAACGCAACCGGCCGGAAAGAAGCGCCTAAATTTTTACGAGCGCTGGATCCTTCCAACGCTGCTCGACTGGGCCATGCGGCAGTCCCAACTCGACAAATTTCGGCGAGAGATCATCGTCCCAGCGCGCGGCCGGGTCCTGGAAATCGGCGTGGGTTCCGGCTTGAACTTTCCTTTTTATGGAAAAGAGGTCGATAGCGTCATTGGCATCGACCCTTCTCCCCGCTTGCTCGCGATGGCGCGTCGGCGGGTGGCTGAGGTTGGAATAAGGGCCGAACTTTTGCGGGGGACCGCGAGCGCGATCCCGCTGGCAGATCACTCTATTGATACGATCGTCACGACCTGGGCGCTGTGTTCGATCCCGGACCCGCAGCTTGCGCTACGCGAGATGCACCGAGTGCTTAAGCCGGATGGACAGCTTCTGTTTGTCGAGCACGGGCTTTGTCCGAAGGCCGGCGTCGAGCGCTGGCAGCACCTCCTGACGCCTGCATGGCGGCGCATTTCGGGCGGCTGCCACCTCGATCGGAAAATGGACGACCTCATTCGCGCCTC
>JBFXJV010000145.1:0-8228 GCA_050174515.1 Methylocystis sp. | reverse complement strand
AAGCAGGTTCGCCGCCAACCCTGCAATGAGAAAAAACATCGCTTGCCGGTTGAGCGCCAGTTGCGACAGGGAAGTGGAACCCCATCCCTCGTCGTGTGGCGTTCGCCGGCTGCCCCTCGCGTCCGCCAGTCGCGCTCCTGGCGTAACTGCGAAACGCACAATTGCCCCCATTGTTCCTGAGATCGCGCCCGAGGCCCCGACGATCGGAGCGATTTCGTATGGGTGCAGCGCAAGAAAAAACAGCGCCCCTGCGATCGCGCTGGCGGCGAGAAAGAGCAGATAGCGGGTGGAGCCGAACCGGCGTTCGACCGGCGTTCCGAATGCGGCGAGCGCGAGCATGTTGACCGCGAGATGCGTCCAGTCGCCGTGCAGGAATGAATAGGTCAGCATGGTGGCGTATTCGGCGCCGCCTTCGATCGTCACGCGCGCCGGGATGAAAGCGAATGTCGCCAACAGCCACTGAGCGAATTCCGCAGGACCGTAGGCGACGACGAATTGCGCGGCGGTCAGCGCGACGATGAGCGTCTTCGTCGCTTTCGGCAGATTGAGCATTGGCTCCCGCGCCGCAGGCATATCCGCTCCTGTCCGTTTGCCGGGCGAAGGCCCGCAGAGCCACGATGCTAATCTAGATTACGCCACATTTGGGCGGAATCGCCCAAATGCAGACAATGTAATCGATTCCAAAGGTTTAGAGGGCGCTCTATCCGAAAAGCCGGTTTCCGCTTATTCGCAGCGCGTATTAGCGCGAGCGAACCAGGCGAGCGTCCCAATTTGAAGCGCCCGGCGGCGGCGACGCAATCGCATTCTTGGCGCCTGAAAATCGCGATATTGTCACGCTTCGTGGATACAGCTTATTGGGATTGCAGCGCTTTTTGCCTTGGCGTGAGCTTCCGCCGCCGCCGCCGAGGCGATGGCACGTCCCCTGCTGAGTCGGCGAGGGGATATGGAGCTTCGAGGGCGGCGTGCCAATCCTGGGCGGGGGCGCACTAGAGCGCGCTGCGAAAAAGCGGAAACCGGTTCTTCGCGTAAAGCGCGCTCTAAACTATTAGAATCGATCACGTTATCTGCGCTCAGGCGAGTCCGCCTGAACGCAGCGTGATCTAGCGGCGGGCGAATTTAGATGCGATTGCCGGTTACGAGGAATCTTCACGACTATTGGGATCGGTTGAGGGGCGAACGCGCGGCGCCGGATCGAGCTGACATCGATCCCGTCGCCATTCGCCACATCCTGGCGGACACATTCATCATCGAGGCTGATTCCAGTCGTCGCTTTCCGCTTCGGCTCTGCGGCGCTCGAATCAACGCGCTCTGGATCGCCGAGCAGAAAGGCCGCCAGTTCATGAGCTGGTGGACTGCTCGGCATTGTCGCGACATTGCCGAGGCGATTCGCCGTGTCGTCGACAAGGAGACGCCGCTCTTCGCGCAGGCGACGGGGTCGGGCGGCGGCGAATCGGCGGAATTCGAACTTCTGCTCTTGCCTCTGCGCCACTTCGGCGCTCGGCGTTCGCGCATTTTGGGGTCGCTTGCGCCGGTTCGGCCGCCGGGATGGTTGGGACTTTGCCCGATCGGACCGCTCGATCTTGGCCCCTCGCGGACCTTGTCCGAAAAGGCGCCGGACTCCTCTCACGATGATTGGTCTCTTGGCGCGACGAGGCGGATGGGCGCAGCCGATGGCGATTCACGCTCCTTTCCTTGATCGAGCGACTTCCCCATCGAGTTGACGACGACACGATGCCGACGGTCGGCGTTCTGGTAGCGCAAGGCTGTTGAAGCTCTACTGACCCCTCATTGCGCGTCAGCGCCAAGCCGGCGGGGAGGGGCTCTTATGTTCGCTTTGCCGTCGCGGATATCTCTTTCGCCGATCCGATTGTGGCGCCGGCGCCACACCTGCCGGAAATCCGACGGAACGCCAGGGAAACCTGGGGCTTTTGAATTGACTGTGCGCGGTCGCGACTGATTGATTGCGTCCATAGCGAGCGATCGCTGTTTAGCTCCACCGGGGTGGTTCGGGCGAAAAATTCTTCGCCTCAAACTAGGCAATGAGGATTCAAATGAAAAAAACTCTTTCCGTCGCCGCTCTAGCGCTTGCGCTGACCGGCTCGGCCTTCGCAGCCGATCTTCCTCACTACAAGGCGCCGCTGCCGCCGCCCCCGCCGCCGCCGCCCTTGTGGACGGGCTTCTACGTCGGCTTGAATGCCGGCGGAACGTGGGCGAACAACAACAGCATCCAGACAGTCGGCGCGCCGATTTATGCCTTTCCCGCTGGCTTTGGCGGCCCGGGCGCCATCGCCTCGTCGCTCGCGTTCGTTTCGAACAGCTATGTATCCGGCGGCAACGGCAGCGGCTTCATCGGCGGTGGCCAGATCGGCTACAATTGGCAATTCTACAACAGCTTCGTCGCCGGCATCGAGGCTGACATTCAGGGCATCGCTTATTCGAACAATGCGCAGAACTCGGTGACGGGCGTCTCTCTCGGCCCCTGGGGTTTTCCTGCTGAAAATTACATAGCGATCTCTTCGGCGCGGAAAAACGTCGATTACATCGGCACAGTTCGCGGCCGGCTTGGCTGGTTGTTCACGCCGACGCTTCTAGCCTACGGCACGGGCGGCCTCGCCTATGGCGGCGTGAACGTGAGCACCACGTCTTTCGCACAGGAGTCGCTTGGCCCCGGCGTCTATCCGCCGGTTTTCGGCGCCACGGCCTTCTCCGACACGCGCGTGGGCTGGACGGTCGGCGGCGGGCTTGAGTGGATGTTCTGGCCCAATTGGTCGGCTAAGGTGGAATACCTTTATTACGACCTCGGCACTGTCTCGACGAGCGGCGTGCTGGCTCAGATTTGTACTGCTTGCGCAGGCGGCGGATTCGTGAACCCCGGCGTTTGGGGAGCGGCTGTTACGCAAACCACGACACGCTTTAACGGCAACATCGTCCGCGCCGGCTTGAACTATCACTTCAACTGGGGGTCGGCCCCGGTCGTCGCGAAATACTGATCGACGGAATAAGTCGAGTCACGGAGGCCCGGTCCAAAAGACCGGGCCTTTTTTTGCGCTGCAGCCTCCGCTGTCTACGCCGATTGCGAGGATCTCTCGTCCTAAACTTGCGCGACTCTGCGCTTGCTCGCGCAGCTTTGTCTTTGGCCCAAGCACGCGACCGGCACATTCGACGGCATTGTCGAATGCGCAGAGCGATGCGCTCTCAAGTCGGATGATTCGGAGTTCAGGCAAGCGTCACGACTTACGATCAAGGCTCGAATCATTACTAGACCGTGAGCGTAACCGCAGAGTATTTGGTAACAATGAAGCGTTTTATTAGAGACTGCGCCAAATCTGTGGCGTCGGCGCCACAGTCACGCCGAATAGGCGCTATAGTCAAGCTTAATAATAACCATTCCCTTTGACTGTGCAGCGCTGCGCATTTTTCATGCAAAGCATAGCGAGTGATCGCTTGGGGGATTCCCAGGGAGCCGTGCAAAGCTCCTTTCGACTTAAAGAGGATTATGAAATGAAAAGGACCGTTTCGATCGCCGCCCTCGCTCTGGCGCTGACCAACTCGGCGTTCGCCGCCGACCTTCCCCACTATAAAGCGCCGCTGCTGCCCCCGCCGCCGCCCCCGCCGCTGTGGACCGGATTTTACGCTGGTTTGAACGCGGGCTATGCCTTTGGCACGAGCAATCAAGTTAATACGGCTGCTTACCCGATACTGGACCGGCTCGCCGGCGCCACTCAATTCTTGAACGGCAATCCGTTTATTACGTCAAACTTTATCCCTGGCATTACGTCGTTGGCGAACACCGGGTTCGCGAATGTCAATCAGAACGGTTTCATCGGCGGCGGTCAGATCGGTTATAACTATCAGTGGGGCCAAAGCTTCGTGGTGGGCGTGGAAGCGGACATCCAAGGCGCCGGGATCCGGGGTCGGGGAGGATACTCTGGAGCGAGCAGCGACAGGTTCGGGTTTGGGCTTGGTAATTTTGTTCCTGGGGTCCCCGACTTTGTTTCCTTGGCTCGCACAGCGGTCGGCTCCGGTGAGATCACTGCCGGCATTGATTGGATGGGAACGGTCCGTGGCCGTCTGGGTTGGCTCGCCATGCCGACTCTCCTGGTTTATGGAACGGGCGGTTTAGCCTATGGCGGCGCGTATGCGAGCGCGACCCATTCGGCGGGCGGCACGTTGAGTCTAACGTTCCCCATCCTGCCCATTATTCCGGCTATTAACTTCGGGGCGCCAGTGGTTCCGGGGAGTGGCCAGTATTCGGATACGCGAGTGGGCTGGACCGCCGGCGGCGGCTTCGAGTGGATGGTGATGCCGAACTGGAGCGTTAAAGCAGAGGCTCTCTATTATGACCTTGGCAGCGCGACCTTCTCCTCAAGCCCGGTCATTGCTATATCTCCCCTGGGTATCGGAGGTTTTGGCGGACCCTTCATCGCCAACGTTCCCACGACTCGCGTGAAATTTGACGGCGTCATTGCTCGCGTGGGCATCAACTATCACTTCAATTGGGGCGCGGCCCCGATCGTCGCGAAATACTGACCGGTCCTGGACGATCGGTATCGAGGAGCCCGGCTATCGGCCGGGCTCTTTTTCTACGCTGGGTCAGTCTTGCCTTGGATCGAATGCGCGCAGCGCATTGCCTGATTCGTACCAAAGCAGTATCAGCTTACTGCTTGGCTCCCGCTTGAAGGGCGAAATTGTATCGCGAAGACGCTTTCGATCTTATCGACCGGCTCGCGCGCGCCGACAGGCGACCCATTGTCAACAGCTTCCTCAATGAATTCCAGCGCGAGGCGGGCGTCGCCGACGTCGCTTATGTCGCCTTCAATCTCCCGACGCATGTCGCCGACCCGCCCCGGCTGTCCGCCGCTTGCGGCCTGTCCTGGCGTAAGCTTCGCGTCCAATCCGGCCGCGTCGCACTCGAACCGATTCTGCGCGCCGGTTTGGGCGGAATAGCGCCGGTGGGCTGGGCTGCGCTGGAGCGCGACGATCCGATCATTCGCAAACTGCTCGGCGAAGCGCTCGAGCTTGACGTCGGCGCGAATGGCGTCTCGGTTCCCATGCGCGGCCGGGATGGCGAATATGCGCTGTTCAGCGTCTGCGTCCAAGACGCTGGCGATTTGGCGATATCGCGCCATGGGCTGATTCGCCGGCTCATGGTCACGAGCGCGATCTTTCATGCAATGGTCCGGCGCGGCGCCCTGGGCGCAAAATCGCGGGGCGATCGATTGACCGACCGCGAGCTCGCCTGCCTGCGCCTGAAGGCTTTGAGAAAGACCGACGACGAGATCGGCCTCGCCCTCGGCTTCAGCGCGAGCGCTGCGCGGTTCTGGTTGGAGACGGCGCGCGCCCGGCTTGGCGTCGCCACAATCGACGCGGCCGTCGAAAAAGCGGCCCGGTTGGGCTCAGTTTGGCTTGGCGCCGAGCCGCCGTCTCCGTCGCTCGATTCAATTCCGCTCGCGCCTACGATCGGCAGGCGTGCGCGATGATCGCGCTGCTTCCCGGCGAATCGCGCGCGCTCTTTCCCCGACTGACCAATGAAATGTACGACCTGCGCCTGAGCGCCGCCCGGACGCGTTCAGATCGCCCGCCGGGCGCGGTCAATCGACTGGAGATCATCGACTATTTTGATTCGCTCGATCCGCTTTACGTTCTTGCGCTCTCCGACGCAGAGCGAATCGTTGGCGCGCTGCGGCTCTTGCCGACCACCGGCGTGGCGATGCTGAACGACGCTTTCGTAGCGCCTTCGCCCCAGCGTCTTAGAATCGAAAGTCCGCTGATCTGGGAAGCGAGTCGCCTGACGCTGGATGTGAGCGACGATTGTCAGCGGCGGCACCAGATCATCGATCGCGCGGTCGGCGAAATCGGCGTCGCGCTGAACGAGATCGCGAAGACTGCGGCGCTGACGCATGTGATCGGCGTTTTCGACAGCGGCGCGCACAGATTATTGTCTCTTCGCGGCTGCGCCGGCGAAGCGCTTGCGCCGCCGACGTGCTTGGACGGCGCGGAGATTAACGTCTCTCTTTATCAAGTCGGCCGCGCGATGGACGCGCAATTCTTACATCTCGCCCGCGAGGGCGCCTGCCGGCCGGTCAATCTCGCCAGTCTTGAAAGCGCTCGCTTTCGCGGGCGTTAAGTATCGGACTCGCCGCCGAGCGGCGAGCGATGCTGCTTCCTAGATCTGGGCTCAGGCGTTGACGATCGCAGTGATCGCCAGCGTGATAGCGGCGGCGGCGGCGAAGATAGAAAGAATCGCAGAGATGGCGTTCATGGCGCTTGGTCCTGTGGCTCGCTGCCCTGTGGAAACGAATGACCGCATCGGGAGCAGACGCGACAATTTAGCGCATCGACTCGATGATTAGCCAAGTGGGAAAAGCTGTTGCGATGCCGTAGGCGCGCCTCGCCGCAGGACACGGCGCTGGCTCGGTTTGCCGCCCGTAATCCAATTTTAATCAATCACTAATCAGTGAGGTTTCAGGCGCCTGTGCGACGCAATGACGATTAATCCGTCAGTGACATAAGTTTCGCTTTGAGGTCGCCGATTTCCAGCTCAGCCTGAACCTGGGCGCTGACGTCATACTGCACGCCGAGGAAATAGACGAGCCGCCCGTTGGAGTCGAACAGGGGCGTTATGTTGAGCCTGTTGTGAAAGAGCGTCCCGTCCTTACGGTAATTGCGGAGCGTGACTTCGACCTGCTCGCGATTGCCAATGGCTTCGCGCAACCGCAGCCTTTCCTCCTGGTCTCGATCGCCGGCCTGAAGAAAGCGGCAGTTGCGGCCGATGATCTCGTCGAGTTCGTAGCCGGTGATTCGCGTAAATGGCCTGTTCGCGTAGATGATTGGCAAGTCTTCGAGGTCGGGGTCAGCGAGCGTGACTCCGTTGACGCAGGCGTCGAATATGGTGGTCAGCATTTTCGGAATGATTTCGGCCTCCTTTCGCAGTGCGAAAAGCTGACCTTTGTTCTGGCTTCTGGCGCGCGCCCAGACCCGGTAGGCGCTCGGCGCCATGCCGGCGACGCGGCGGAAAGCGCGGCGAAAGCTCGCTTCGTCCGCGAATCCTGCGCTGGACGCGAGTTCCTTGACCGGCTTGGCGCTGGTCTCAAGCAGCATCCGCGCGGTCTCGACCCGAATCCGATCGATAAAAGTCTTCGGCGACTCTCCGGAGGCCTGTTTAAGCCTGCGGTGCAGCGTTCGCTCGGAGGTCGAAAGCGCCCGCGCCAGCTCTTGAGCGTTGAACGACGAATCGGACTTCCGAATGATCCGCTCCGCCTCAGCGAGAAAGGCGTCGGCGCCTTCGCTCAATGTCGTCGCGCTGTAAGCGGCCTGACCGCGCGGAGCGCCTTTCACGAGCGCCGCCTCGCCAACGGTGAAATCCGCCGCGACCCGCGCGGCGTCGACCCCGCAAAGCGTGCGAATGACGTGCAGGGCGACGTCGATCCAAGAAAGTGGGCCGGCGGCGGTGACGACTCGGCGGTCCTCGATCAGCCGCGCGCCCCATGCGGCGTCGATACGCGCATAGCGTTGCTTCAGCTCCTCGTGATGCCACCAACTCGTCGTGCAGCGCCGGCCGTCGAGAAGTCCCGCTTCGCCAAGCAGAAATACGCCCGAACCGCAGCCCGCGATCAGAGCGCCCCGCGCATAGTGGCGGCGCAGCCAGGCGGCCGCCGCGCCGAGGCGGGACATGTCCGGCGGCTTTCCGTGCTCGTCCGGCGAGAAGCTCGGCACGATGATTGCGTCACAGGTCGCGATCGCCTCGAAGGAGGCGGCGACGGGAAAGCTCGCTCCCGTAAGATCGCGGATCGGCTCACCGTTCGCACTTGCAGCAACGACGTAGAAAGGATCTTCAGCGCTTAGACCGGGCGCGCCTGTGCGGGCGATAGCGCGGCGAGCTAGCGCCAAAAGGTCGGTCAGTCCTATAAAAGCCGAGCCCAGGCATTCATTTAGGCCGGCAACGACAATCTTACGCATCCGCCTCCACTTTTGGCGAAATATGGAGCTTGTTTGGCGATTGCGCCATCATGACCTAGATTAGTTCTAATCCCATCCTGTTCTCGTCGGGGCGTTTTCGCTTCCGGCGCAGGATGCACGTAGTTTGGCGAAGACGCCGGGCCCGCCTGGCTCTCGTCATGGAGGTGAAAATGAAGGCGAATTGGAAGAAGTATTTGCCTTGGGTCGTCTTCGTCGCACTCGGCGCCTTGCTCTTCGGGCTGTTTCTACATCTGCAGACCCGTACGCCG
>JBFXJV010000144.1:0-8233 GCA_050174515.1 Methylocystis sp. | reverse complement strand
CAGCCCGTGCGCGCGCCATTATTGACGTTGGCCGAGCTGCGGACGATTTCTGCGATCATCGGCATCCCGCCAATCAGTCCGCAGAGGATGTTGCCAACGCCGACCGCCGCGATGTCGCGGTTGAGGTCGGACGTGCGCTTGTAAGGATCGAGCTTATCGACCGCCGCGGCGCTCAGCAGACTCTCCAGGCTCCCGACGAGACAGATCGCAACGACCTGTTGCCAGAAGAGAGCGGAGCCGATCAGCGAGAAATCGGGAAACGCGAAGCCGGACAGAAAGTTCTGGGGGATGGAGACCAGAAATTTCGGCCCGATCGTGAATTCGTGATGCGGCAGGAACGGATATTCCGGCAGGAAGAGATAGATGTGTTCGTCGTCGAGATCGAAATATTGCGCGAGCGCCATGCCGACGATCACGACGATGATCGGCGCCGGGATCATTCTGAGGCGTCGGCTCTTTACAATTGACCAGGCGATCAGGATGAGCAGTCCGAGCCCGCCGATGATCGCAACCTCCGGGTTCATGTCGCGAAGGCTTGTCGGGATCGCGCCGATCGTCGCAAACAGAGATTGCGCATTTGGCTTGACGCCAAGCATGACGTGAATCTGCTTGGCCATGATGATGATGCCGATCGCCGCCAGCATGCCGTGAACGGCCGACGACGGGAAAAATGCGCTCATCTTGCCGGCTTTCATCAGGCCCATCAGCGTCTGGATGACGCTGGCGCACACGATCGCCGCCAGGGTGTAGTGATAGCCGGCTTTGGCGTCGCCGCCGCCAAGATCCTGAACCGAGTCGAGGATGACCACGATCAGGCCGGCCGCCGGGCCGGTGATCGTGACGAAGGACCCGTTGAACCGCGACACCAGCAGGCCGCCGACGACGGCGGTGATAATTCCCGCTTGCGGCGGAAAGCCCGACGCCATCGAAATGCCGAGGCACAGCGGCAAGGCGATGAGAAAGACGAGAAAACCCGACAGAATGTCCGCCCGCCAGTTTTCGGCCAAGCCTGCGAGCCCGGTTTTCGGCACGAAGCGAGCTGACGTCGTCTTCGTCATGTTTGCTTGGCTCTCGACCTTCGCGGCGCTGTTCTGATCTGCGGCATGGAGCAGTTTAGCCGAGTTTTCAGCGCCGGACGCTCGCCGTTCGCCCTGCGTCGCGGAATCGGAGCCTTGAGAGCCGGCCGCCCTGACACCCGCTGCTTCCAGGCCGTCTGGAAGAGCGTGAGCCTTGCTCTTCATGTTTTGTCCTTGCAATTGTCGCGTCGCTGCGGAAGCAACGCCCGCGCGCCTTGGCGGAAGCCGCAGCAGGATAAAACAGGCCAAAGTCCCTGGTGTTTCTCCTTTTTTTCGGAGCGCCTCAATTGTTTCTGATTTCTTTCTGAATTGGGACGCCGCTTGCTCGAGCGGCCCCAAAAGGCGTCCAAACTCCGCGACGGCAGCCGATTTTTTGGTGGAAACTCTCCAGAAACGCTGCATTGTTAGGTTCCGCGAACCTCAACGAAAGCGATTGCCAGTCCTTTGACTTCTCCCGTTTCAATCCTGATCGTCGAAGACGATGCCGAAATCGGCGAGTTCATCTCGCTTTATCTCGCAACGCACGACATTCAGGCGAAAGTGGCCGCGAACGCCCAGGAGATGGACGCCGCTTTCGGCGCAGGCGCCTACGACCTGCTTATTCTCGATCTCAATCTGCCTGGCGAAGACGGCTTGTCGATATGCCGGCGCGTGCGATCCGAGAGACGCATCCCGATCATCATCTTGACGGCGCAGTCTGAGGATATCGATAAGATATTGGGGCTCGAATTGGGCGCCGACGATTACATCGTCAAGCCGTTCAATTCTCGCGAGCTGCTGGCGCGCATCCGCGCCGTCCTGAGGCGAACCGAGACGCCGACCCCCGTGGATGGGCGCGCCGTGCGCCAAGCTTATCTTTTCTCTGGCTGGCGCGTCGATGTGCTTGCTCGAGAAGTGGTCGCGCCTTGCGGAATAAAGGTCGCCATGACCGGCGCTGAATTCGATCTGCTGCATGCGCTGTGCGAAAATCCCAATCGCGTGTTGACGCGCGAGCAGCTGATCAACATGACCCATGGCCCGACCTCGGGGCCCTTCGAACGAAGCATCGACGTTCTGATCAGCCGGCTTCGACAAAAGATTGAAGTCGATCCGAAAAAGCCTGCGTTCATTCAGACCGTGCGGTCCGAGGGATATATTTTTTCGACTCAGGTGGCGCGCGCATGAACTCAACTCGCGTTCCCTGGCATTTCAGGCTCAACAAGCTCGCCGTGCAGATTACGCTGCTCATTCTCGTGTCGATCATTGCGTTTCAGATCATCGTCGTCGGCATGTTCTACGTTTTTGGGCGGCGTCATATCGTCGACCAGGGCGATTTCATCGCAACCATCATCGTCGCTTTGGACGTCGCCCCGCGCTCCGAGCGCGCCAACGTCATTTCAGCGCTTTCTCACGCCGTTCCCTACGCCAATATCGCGATCGAGGAGTCGCGGCCTCCGGCGGCGGTTTCTTCAACAGGCGGCGGCGATCTGGCCTTCGACATGGAAATCCGCCATATCGATTCGCTGCTCTGGGATGGCGCGGACGTGTTCGAGGTCGCGGGTTCGGCGCCGGGTGATTACGGCGTGCTCGCCGTCGAATTGCATAAAGGCGGCTACGCGACGATCTCGATCTCCCAGCATCAAAAATCGCCGGGGTCGATCTGGCGCTGGCTTTGGCAACATGCGGAGGATGAACCGTTCATCCTGACGCAGGGCGCACGAACCGCGCTGTCCTTTATTCTATTCACGGCGATCTTCATTTTCTGGGCGCTAAACGCGATCATGGCGCCGCTGCGACGGCTGGCGAAATATGCCGAGCAGATACCAAACGACGTCGACACAAAAACGCAACTGACCGAACGGGGACCGTATGAAGTCCGCGAATTGACGCGCTCGCTCAACCGCATGCAGGCGCGCATCAGCAAGATGATCGCTGCTAGAGCTCATGTGCTTGCGGCCGTCAGCAATGATTTGCGAACCATCATCACCCGGCTGAAGCTGATGACGGTGTTCGTTTCCGTTGACGGTCTCCAGCAGCGTATGATGCGCGAAATCGATCTCATGGATACGATGATTTATAAGAACCTTCAGTATTTGCGCGCCGAAGGCGACGACTCATCCGACTCTTCTCTCGTCGACCTTGACAGCGTTTTACAAACGGTCGCAGATGAATTCTGCGACCTCGGCCATAATGTGACTTATCACGGCGACGGCCATAAGATGATCTTTGGATCGCTTTGCGACGTCCAGCGCATTTTCACTAATCTCGTCGAAAACGCGACGCATCATGCGAAGACCGTAGACATCTTCTTGTCGGAGCGCTCCGAGGGACGGCTTCAGGTCGACGTGGTCGACGACGGCCCAGGAATTACGGCGGAGAGCAAGCAGACCGCATTCGAGCCCTTCGTTCGCGGTCAGCCGGGCCGCACGATTGATCAGCACGGCGGCTTTGGACTTGGACTGTCAATTGTGCGCTCGCTCGTCGAGCATCTTGGCGGTTCAGTATCGCTGCTCGATCGGAGCCCTCACGGACTGATCGCTCGCGTGATCTTGCCGCGCGCAAGGGAAAGCGACGACAAGCTAAGCTTTGCCGAGTCCAAAGCGGCGCCGGCGCATTGATAGAAACTCAGGCGGGCGCGAGCAGCAGGCTCGTCTCGCTCCTGGCGATTCCCTCAATCGTTCTCACGCTCGACAGCACGCGATCAAATTCCTCCAGATTGGCGCATTCGATTTCCGCGATGAGGTCGAACGGCCCGTTGGTGCTGTAGAGCGCCTGTATCTGCGGCAGTCCGCGCAATGCGTTGGCCACGCGACGGGAACTCTTGCCGGAGACCTCGACCATCATGATCGCGCGAATGCGATCGGGCGTCGCCGGGTTTTTCAGTCGAACGGTAAAGCCAAGGATCACATCCGAAGCGATGAGCTTGTCGAGTCGATTCTGGACAGTTCCGCGCGAGACGCCGAGCGCCTTGGCGAGTTGAGACAGGGAGGCGCGGGCGTTGGTTCGCAGCAAGGCGATCAATCGATGGTCGAGATCATCCATGGCCGTTCGTCTCTGTCGAATTGATCAATATGTATGACCGAATTCACAAGATTGCAGGCATATCGATAAAATATGGCCATTTCGATTGGCGTCGACGGGCGTTAGGGTTTCCGACAATGCTAGAGGAATCGCTGATGGACTTCGACGCTGACGTCGCCGTGACTGACGACTCGTGCTTGGCGGCTGCCCGCGACGCCGCGGTCCCGTCATCCGCGCCTCGGCGCGGCGCCCTTCTCATGTGCGCGCCGGACTTCTTCGGCGTCGACTACATCATCAACCCATGGATGGAAAATCACGTCGGCCAAGCGACGCTGCCGCGCGCCCAGGCGCAATGGGAGAATTTGCGCAGCAATCTGGCGGCGCACAGCGATATCGCATTCGTCGCGCCGACGCCCGGACTGCCGGACATGGTCTTCACCGCCAATGCGGGGCTGGCAATCGGCGACACGGCGGTGGTAAGCCGATTCCACGCCAGGGAGCGGCGCCCGGAGGAGCGTCTGTTTTGCGACTGGTTCGAGGCGCAGGGCTATTCGATCGCGCCTTGGCCCGACAATGTTGCGTTTGAAGGCGCGGGCGACGCGCTCATCGACCATGCGCGCAACATCGTCTGGTGCGGCCATGGCTGGCGCTCTGGAGAAGAAGCGCCCAAACATCTCGAAAAGATTTTCTCGAGGCGAACGATCGCGCTTAAGCTCGTCGATCCGCGCTTTTACCACCTCGACACATGTTTATGTCCGCTGAGCGGCGGCCGGCTGATGTATTATCCAGCGGCTTTCGACCTAGCGTCGCAGGAAGCGATCCGAGCGACCGTTCCCGTCGAGAAGCGGATCGAGGTCGGCGAAAAGGACGCGCTTTCTTTCGCCTGCAACGCCGTCGAGGTCGCCGGACGCATCTTTCTCAACGCCTGTTCGGACGATCTGCGCGCGCGCCTGATCGACGCTGGTTTCACGCCGGTCGTGACTCCGCTTTCCGAATTCATGAAGGCGGGCGGCGCGGCAAAGTGTCTGACCCTGCAATTGCCCGGCGCCGCCCGTAAGGTCACGCCGCAGGGCTGAGGGTTTCGCCGCCCGGCGGCCGGTTGCAGGCGCAGAGCGCGCCGGTTTGCAGCGCGTCGAGGACGCGCAGCGTATCCTCCGGCGACCGACCGACGTCGAGATTCGTCGCATAGACATGCTGAATGACATTGTCGGGATCGACGATGAAGGTGACGCGATGGGCGACGCCGGAAGGCGCGCGCACGCCGAGACCGTCGATCAGCTCTCCCTTGCAATCGGCGAATTGCCAGATCGGCAAATTCTTCAGATCGCCATGGTCGCGCCGCCAGGCCAGCTTCACGAATTCATTGTCCGTCGAGCCGCCGAGAACGACCGCGCCGCGCTCGGCGAAATCTTGCGACAGGGCGGCGAAGCCGGCGATTTCGGTCGGGCAAACGAAGGTGAAGTCCTTCGGATAAAAGAAGATCACCTTCCACTTTCCCGGAAAACTCGTTTCGCTCAGCGTTTCGAACGCCGTCTCGCCGCTTTCTTCGATCTCGTTAAATCCGGGCTTCACGCCGACAACGGCGAAATTCGGCAGTCTGTCGCCAATTCCCAACATGTCATTCTCCCCGAAGACGCCACCGGCGCTCTATTGCGGATTGCTTCTTGAGACGGCTGCGTCAAACTCTTCGAGCCGAGAGGCGCAGCGCGGTCCGATGTTTGGCGTCCCATAAAGTTCGCCGCGTCTCCAATCGATGAAGCTCTCTTCTGTCTCCCACATGGTGACCGAGAAATAGAGCACATGCGGGCCGATCTCCCGTCCCTTATGGAAGCGATAGCCGATCAGCCCCGTCGCTGCTTTCAGCCGGACACAGGTCTCTTTCCAAGCCGTCTCGAATGTTTCCTCGCAGCCCTTGACGACTCTGAACTGGTTCGACGCCATGAACATTGCGCGTTCCTTTTCCTGTTTCTCGAGTCGCTCACGCCGTCTGCCGCGCGCGCTGCGCACGACGCGACGTAGCTACGAGCGCAGCGAATTCGTCGCATCTCTTGCGCATGCATTCATGCGGACAGGACAGCGCATAGTGGTTGTGCAGAGCCGCAAGCCCGTAACCGGCGAGTTCGACTTCGTCGATCGACGTCCGAACCGGACTCTGGTTCATCGCTTCGTCAAGAATCGAATCAATGCGTTTTCTTTCTTTCGCGAGATCGCACAATGCTTTTCTCCTTCAAGGATCGGCGCGCCGCGGGCGGCGTCCACGCTAGCCCTATCGCTTGAGGACGAGCGTTCGGCTCGACGCGCATGTTCGGATTTTAACAAGAGTCAGCGCCGCCGCTTGCATCGCTCAAAGATTTAACAAGCTATTGGCTACGTCAATACGAGCGAGCTTTCCTCGGAAATCTTTCAAAAATCATGTTTCTAAATATTCCAATTTGAAAGAGCGGCAAGGCATAAGTCTAGCGCGTTCTTGTCCGCGTCGACTGTCGCCTTTCGGCGCAAGGCCATCGTTCTGGCGCAAATGTGGGTTCATTCGGCGATGTTGATGGCGTCGGCTGAGCGCCAGCAAAGCTACGAACGGCACGGATTAAGGGAATGAACATGCACAGCATCGCCACGGCCCCGCGGGCCAGGAAAGCTCTCGTATTTGCGGCGCTTCTCGCGGCCTCCGTGCCGCTGTCCGGCTGTTATACGCCGGGCGAACGCGCGGTCGGCGGCGGAATCATTGGCGGTCTGGGCGGCGCCGGAATCGGCGCGCTCGCGTCGGGCGGCCTCGCTGGGCCGACGCTTGCGTCGGCGGCGGTCGGCGCGGCGGGCGGCGCGATCATTGGCGCCGCGACGGCGCCGCGCCCATATTACCGTCGTCATCGGCGCTACTATTACTAGAGAGGACCTCTTGCCCGATGTGCGGGCGCTTTACCCAGCATTTGTCCTGGGAGGAGTTGCAGCGGCTTGCCGATCTGATCGGCCAGCCGCGCAATCTGCAGCCGCGCTACAATGTGGCGCCGACTACGATGATTGAGGTCGTCAGGCCGTCGCCCGCAGGAAACGAGCTCGTTCCGATGCGCTGGGGATTCGCGCCCTCATGGTGGAAGAAGCCGCTGCGCGAGCTGCCGGCGACATTCAATGCGCGCGCCGAGCCGATCGCCGAACAGCCGATGTGTCGCTCCGCATTCGCCAAGAGCCGCTGCATCATTCCGGCGTCGGGTTTTTATGAATGGACCGGCGCCAAGGGCGATAAGACGCCGCATTATTTTTCAGCGCGCGACGGCCGACCCCTTGCAGTCGCCGGAGTGTGGGACAGCTGCCGCGACGTGGAGAGCAATGCGCGGTTCGAGTCGGCGACGATTATCGTCGGTCCGTCTAATGAGTGGATGCGCCCTTTCCATGATCGTATGCCGATCATACTTGACTGGCGCGACGCCAACGCCTGGCTGACAGGCGACGATCCCGCTTCATGGCTTCGGCCGGCGCCCGAAGACGCCTTGCAGCAATGGATCGTTTCGCGGCGGGTCAACCGTTCGAACGAAGCCGATGACGATCCGACGCTGATCGAACCAAGCGACGCAGCCGCCTCTTGAGAGGCTGCGTCGCATGAACTATCCGAGTTCGAAGGTCGTGACGCCGTAACAATGTTCGATGCGTCCCGGCGGCGTTCCGCGCGTAAACATGCGCGCGGTGTCAAAAAGGCGCGTCAAGCCGCGCCGCTTCGCCAATTCGATCGCCTGGGGATTTGCTTCGGGCGTGTCGAGAAATAACGGCGCGCCTGCCGCCCGCGCGCGCAGGCCTTGAAACAGCGCGTCGGCGATTTCTGGATCGTCAGCGAACAGCGGCCCGATCTTGAAACCCTCTCGGCACGCGCGCAGCACGCCATAGCCCGCGAGCTGGCGCCGCCTCATGAAGGCAAGCGTCGCGCCGCCCCGCTGAGCAATCCAGCGCGAAAGAAATTTCGCGCGCGCCGTCGGAAAGACAGTGGCGTCGTAGCGCAGGATTTCGTCAAAGGGAACTGAGGCCAGCTCGGTCAGATCTGTCGGGGCTTTGCCGCCGCCGACGCATTGATGGCGTATGTTGCGATAGGCGAACTCGAACCCGTATCGCCGATAAATGTCTTGCATGGCGATCGCGGCGTCGAGCCCGACATTGCGTCCCTGCACATGCCG
>JBFXJV010000143.1:0-8246 GCA_050174515.1 Methylocystis sp. | reverse complement strand
GGCGCGGACAAGCGTAAGAGATCTCGCCATGAGGTTCGTTTCTGTTCTCGTCGCAGCGCTAACGCTTCTCGTTCCTGTGAGCGCGAGCGCCGCAGAAAGCGCCGTCGTTTTGCCGGCGCCTACTTACGATCCGCGGGCGGCGACCGGCGAGCAGAAGCTCGTCGTCGCCGGCGGCTGCTTTTGGGGCGTGCAGGGGGTGTTTCAGCGCATAAAAGGCGTTTCGCGCGCCGTCTCCGGCTATGCCGGCGGCGCCAGAGGCGCGGCGAATTACGGAAGGGTTTCGCAGGGCGACACGCGTCACGCCGAATCCGTCGAAATCACTTACGATCCGAGGAAGGTGAGTCTTGGCGAATTGCTGCGCGTCTATTTCTCCGTCGCGCATGATCCGACGCAGCTCAACCGCCAGGGGCCGGACGTTGGCGCGCAATACCGCTCGGCGATTTTCGTCGCGAACATGGAGCAGGAAAAGGTCGCGCGCGACTATATTTCGCAACTCGCCGACGCGAGGGTCTTTTCAGCGCCGATCGTCACCACGCTCGAACCGCTGAAGGCCTTCTATCCGGCGGAGGCCTATCATCAGGACTATCTCGTCCGCCATCCGACGCAGCCTTACATCGTCTACAATGATTTGCCAAAGATCGACAATCTCAAGCGGCTCTTCCCGTCGCTCTATCGCGAACGCCCGGCGTTGACCAACTGATCGTCGCTGTTGACGAGGCGCCCATCCGGCGCGCACAGCAGCGAGGCTTCATGCTGCGGCGCCAACGTATCACAATTTCGACTTCTTTGACGACTAAGCGAGCAAGTTGCGGCGCGCCGCAAGCGGCCGAAATGCTGATCGCATATTGCGATGCGGAAGGGTGCGGCCTCGGCGTCATTATTCCGCCTATCTCCTGAGAAATTTCTTGCTTTGCACGGACGACGGAGCAGCGAAGTGATGAGCCTGGCCCTTAACTCCTTTTTGGACGAGCGCTGTACGAGGCTTCGCGGTCAGTTCGCAGAGTTTCGCCGCATCATGCGCGCCGTCTTGATCCAAGACATGCGCTCGCGTTTCGGAAGCAGCCATATCGGCTATCTGATCGCGATCGGCTGGCCCTTGTCGCATATGGGCTTCATGGTGCTTGCCTACCTGGTAAGAATTTCGATCGCGCCTATTGGCGACAGCCCGACGATATTTGTGGGAACCGGCGTCGTTCCTTACATTTTGAGCTTCTATCCGGCGCGACTGCTGGGGATGGTCATTCCGCAGAATCGTCAATTGCTGAACATACCCATCGTGCGGCCGCTGCATCTCATATTCAGCCGTTGCATTCTAGAAACGCTCAACGCCGTGATCGTGCTCGCGTTGTTCATGTTTGCAATCAGTCTGTTCGATGTCGACATCTTGCCGAACGATACGGCCGAAGCGTCAAAGGCGATCGGCGCGGCCGTCTTTCTGGGGATCGGGCTCGGATTTCTAAACGTGGTGATGTGCGCCCTCGTGGGACCGTATTTTCTGGTGTTTTTCCTCCTCGTCATGATTGGCCTTTATGTGATATCAGGCGCCTATCTGCCGCCAAATGCGATACCGGTAAATCTCAAGGAATATATGGCGTACAATCCGCTGACGCAGCTCATCGAATGGTTGCGGTCCGCTTATTATGCGAGCTACGATCCCGAGCTAATCAACAAGCCGCTCATTTTCTGGGTTGGCGGGACCAGCCTCATGCTCGGTCTTGTCGGCGAGCGGTTCCTGCGCGGCAAATTCTTCGCCTGACCCATGCAGGGGCGCCGGTTCGGTTTCCGACGGCGCTTCGTCTCCCAACCGGGCCTCTTCGTCCCCCGACGGGGCTTCGAACTGCTCCAAGGATAGAGCCTCTTCGTCGCACATGAGGCGCATCGCTGCGGCGAGCGGGTCTTCGGCCGACGCGGCGCGCATTGGGCCATGCGAGGGGCCGAGCGAGGGTCCAAGCGCGCGCAACGCGCCGCGCAATGCTTCGCCGGCGGCGCTGCGCTTGATGAAATGCCGCTCGAACACCCGCATGACATGCGCCACGCCTTCCTGCGTGACGCTGCGCCTGTCCGGCGCGAAATAATCCGTCGGCGCATAGCCGCCGGCGACAATCTCGTAAGAAGGAAAATAGGCGACCTGACTGAGCGAGCGCGAAAGCACATCGCAAGCGACGCGCAGCGCCGATTTCGAATACATGGTCGACGCCACCACATGACGCGCCTCGGCGGTGGCGACGAGCGGTACGGGCGAAACAGTCAAAATGACCCGCGCGGCGGGATTGACGGCGCGCAGGCCGCGGACGAACTCAGTCGTGTCGGCGACGATCTCGTCGACGCCAAGATTGACGAACTCATGTCGCGCAGGCGAATAGTCGCCGCCGGCGACCCCCGGACAGAGTGGAAACGCCGCGCCATCCTCGCGCGAACGCCAAAGCTCGGTCAGCCCGAGCGTGAACACGAACACATCGAGCGTTTCGAACGCCTTGCGCACCGCCGCAAAGTGGCGTTCCCGGTCATAATCGAGTTCACGGGCGGAATTGAAACCCCTCGGCTGAATTTGCGGCCGAAACGGGTCAATCACATGCCCCGCGCGTTCTCGCCAATAGTTTTCCTTCGGCGTAAATCGCCCATACGCCCGGTGGAAGAGCTGCACTAATTGCCGGCTCGTGTAGATATTGCCGTAGCGTGCGGTATAGAGCCCATAGTTGAGCGCGTCCGCCGCCTGGGAACTGACAAAGGCGTGCGGCGGCTCGGTGACGAGATAGTTGCAGCCGCTCGACTTCAGATAGCGGCCAATGTGCTGGGCGAAGCAGCTCCCGGCGGTCGCGACTTTTTCGCGAACGTTGAGCCGGAAGGGCGCCTCCACGACGGGATCGAGTTCGCCCGGAGCGACATCGGCGACCGCGCGCCGCCAAAGCGCGTAGTCAGGACGTTTCGAGTAGGGGTGCGTCTTCATCGCCGTCCATCGTCGAGCCGAGGCTCAAAAAGCTTAGCGGCGTCCTGGATCATCCGCCGGCCGAACAACGCATTGGCGTGCGAGGCGTCGGCGCCCCATACGACCTCCGCCAACACGCCTGACGGGCTCATGAACTCGGCCGGAACGGCTGCAAAAAGAATGTGCTCTCTCATGCAGATTTCACGATAGAGCGCGGACTGCGCACGCCACATCTTATACCGAAAGACATCTCCCGAGAGTCGGCGCGGATCGAACGATCTGCGGAAAAACTCCTGCGGACATTGGACGACGCGCGAATTCGGCAGGGGCGGCGGCGGCTCGATGCAAACGATGGGCGCGCCGGTCTCCTTTCGGATCGCTTCGATGGTGACAAGCGTCGGCGTCATCTTTTCGCGCAATGTCTCGCGCACCGCGGCTTCGGGCAAGACCACGGCGCCGGGCTCGAGATCAAGATCGGGCTCCGAGCCTAGAATGAAGTCGAAGCGCTCCTTAGGCTGCATTACCGAAAGAGCAATATGCTCATTGCCGCCGACCGACAATACGATCCCGTCCGGCCTCTCTTCTTCGATGATCCCGCGAAGGCGAGGATTGAGGCGCGAAGAGGCGCTCTCTTCCGTTAGCGTCGGCGAGAGTTCCGGATCGTAGAGATAGACGAACCTGGAAACGAGGGGCGCGCCGCCGAGATGGAATCCCTCATGCTGCAGCTCGTAGCACCCTTTGGCGATGGCCACGATATGACTGTGCCCGAGACCCAAAATCTTAGCCATCTTTCAGGCCGCGGACTCTTTGCGCGCGTCGCCGCCGCGCAGTTCGACGCCGAACGGCTCGCCCTGATGGATCGGCCCGGAGATCTGTCGTGCGATCGAGGCGACAACGTAGCGGCGTCCGTCCGCTTCGATGACGCGTCCAATAATGTCCGCGCCGTGGGCGCCCATCGCAAAGGGAGCGCGGATGGCGAGCATCTGGCGACCCCCGTAGCCGTATCGATAGAAGGCCTCGACGGTTATCGGCGACTCTCTTCCTTGATCGCTCTGGTCGCTGCTGGAATTCATGAGTGGTTCCGAAACTGGGTTGATCGGACAAACGCCGCCGTTGCGCCGGCTGCGATCCGGGTCAATGCTCCCTGGCCGATCCTCCAATGCGTGTTTTCGCCCTCCGTCGCTTGTGGTAACAGTTCGGCGGGCCGACTATTGAGTAGCATCTTGCCGTCTATATGAAAAATCCCTTCGAGTCAGTGGCGTTGCAAGAGACGCCGACGCCGCAAACTTTCAATGAACAAGCCTATCTCGCCGTCAACCCCGACGTGGCCGAGTCCGTTCGCCTCGGCAAAATCAGGTCGGGATGGATTCATTTCAAGAAATTCGGCCATATTGAGGGCCGCCGGCAGAAGGTCGTCGACGACGAGCCTGCGACGCCGGAGAATTTCGACGAGGCGCGCTATCTGGCCGTGAATGCGGACGTGCGGCAGGCGATCGAGCTTGGTCAATTCGCCTCGGGCCGCGCGCATTTCAATCAATTCGGTTGCGCCCAGGGGCGCCGCCAGCAGCGCGCGAGCGGCATCCCCGCCGTGCGCGCCCGAAAGCTCGCTGCGGTGCGGCCGCTGCTGCTTGATCCCGATACGCCGCTGTCGAGTTCGGGCAAATTCATATTTGCCGATGAGGCGGCGCCTGGCGCGGAAGCTGGCGACGACGACATGCCGATCAGCGAGAACGGCTATGACGATGAAACGGTCGAATGGATCGAAGGCCTCGCCGACGGCTTGATCCTCGACGTCGGCGCCGGCTACCGGCCTGTCTATTACAGCAATGTCGTGAATTTCGAGATGATGGATTATGCGACGACCGACGTCGTCGGCGCAGCGCATCGGCTGCCGTTCAAGGATGGGGTCTTCGATGGCGTCATCTCGATCGCCGTTCTGGAACATGTGAAGGATCCGTTTCGCTGCGCGGCGGAAATCGCGCGCGTGCTCAAGCCCGGCGGCTGGCTGAAATGCTGCGTGCCCTTTCTTCAGCCTCTGCACGGCTATCCGCATCACTATTTCAATATGACGCATGAGGGACTGCGAACGCTTTTCGAAGGTCGATTGACCATCGAACGGCAGGAGGTCACCAATCCCACGCACCCGGTCTGGGCGATCGCCTGGCAATTGCGATCCTGGGCGCAAGGTCTCCCACCGCGGGCGCGCAAGCAGTTCCTACGCACGCGCGTCGAGGAACTGATCGCCTATCCTGGCCCGCTGCTCGAAAAGCCCTGGGCGCGGGAATTGCCGCGCGAGAAGCTTTTCGAACTCGCCGCCGCAACGATACTTTACGCGCGTAAGCCGGCGGCGGACGCTGCGGCCGAGCCGAACGCGAATTCTCCGCCGTGACCGAACTCATCGTTCACGAAGGGCACGACGGATGGTTGTTCCTCACCGGCGGAACGAATTTCGTCACGACGCTCTATGAGCGTAACGGCGGGCATCTGCCGGACGCTAACCTGCGCCGATGGCGGGACGCCATTCTCGAACGCAAGCGTCGTTGCGACGCGCTCGGCGTCGCTTACGCCCATCTGGTGGCGCCGGAAAAGCTGACCATCTACGGGCACAAGCAGGCTACGCCGCTCGTCAATGTCGATCTCGCGCCGGCGATCCGCCTGCAACAGCTCTTTCACGGCGACGCGCGCGCCGCCGGATGGGTCGATCTCGTCTGGCCGATGCGCGAGCGGCGCGACGACGTCGAACTCTACTGGCGCAGCGACACCCATTGGACGCCGGAAGGCAGCCTGCTCGCCTATCATCTTTTGTGCGAAGCGCTTCAGCTCGCGCCGAACCAGGGACTGGCCCACCGGCCTTGCATCACGCTTCACAAAATCATGGATCTCGGCGGCAAAGTCGATCCGCCGCGGTGGGAGGAAATTCGCGAGATTGACTGGATCGCCAACGCGCAACGCATCTACGCAAACGCCGTCGTGCGTATCCTCGAAGATCCAGTCCACGGCGGCGACATCCATGTTGGCGCGCATGTCGTCTACAGGAATGAGGAAGCGCCCAACAAGGTTCGAATTCTGCTTTTCGGCGATTCCTTCGCCGGCGTCGGACATGACCGTCTGACCGCGCAGCTTGCCGAAACGGCGAGCGAACTCGTCTTTGTCTGGTCGGCCAATGTCGACTGGCGACTCGTCGAACGCGTGAAGCCCGATATCGTCATCACGCAAATCGCTGAGCGGTACATGGCGCTCGCGCCGAACGACCGGTTCAATCTGTGGCGCGCTGTACTCAGCCAGCTGATCAAGGCGCAACGTCGGGAAACCGCGGCAAAGTGGCGTCGCGCTCGGGCCAGATGGGATCAGCGCGACAAGAATCGGCGCGCCGATAATCAACGCGCCAAGAACGGCCCATAGGTCTCGAGCGCCTCGCGCCAATCGTCGGGGTCGCGGATCAACGCCGCCAGGGCCTCGCCGCGGCGCGTCAGGCGACGAAACAGCCAGTCGCTCTCGCGATAGGCGCCGGGCCCTTCGATGAAATTCAGACCGGCGAGCGTATCGAGCCCCTCGATGATCTCTGACCGCGACCTGTGCAGGAGTTGCGCCAACTCGCCGACGGCGACGAAAATCGGCTCTGGAGGCGAGCGCTGAACGCTCTCCAGCGCCAGCAGCAGCGCTCTTAGCGCTGCGACATCGTCACTGTGAACGCCTCGAGTCATCGGGAACGTCCGGCGACCGCAATGAAGCGAAAATCTGTTCGCGGGTTCATGACGCGCGCTCCTCGGCGCTTGAGGGGCGCATCGCTTCGACGTCTAGAGCGCGCCGCGAAAAAGCGGGAACCGGCTTTTCGCTTTAAAGCGCGCTCTAAATTATTGGAATCGACTGCGTTATCTGCGCTCAGGCGGGTCCGCCCGAACGCAGCGTGATCTAGGTGGTAACGAAGCGGCCTGGGGAGCCTTATCGACGAATGCGGCGTTTGATCCGGCAACGCATGCGCTCTTTGCAGCTAGGAATGCTATAGTCGGGCGAGCGTCGCTTCGGCGGTCGAAACGGTCGCTTCACCCGAGTTTTCCTCGACATTGATCCACTTAACGACGCTGTCGTCAATGAGCGCCGAATAGCGCTTGCCGCGCACGCCAAGGCCAAGCTCGGTGAGATCAAGCTCCAATCCAAGAGCTTTGGCGAAGGTCGCCGAGCCGTCGGCGAGCGCCTCAATCTTGTCGCCGCCGCCTGACTCCGTCAGCCAGGCGTCGAGCGCGAAAATGTCATTGACCGCCGTGACCGCGACGGCGGCCACGCCTTTCGACTTGATTTCATCCGCCTTGGCGATGAAACCCGGCAGATGTTTCTTATGGCAGGTCGGCGTATAGGCCCCGGGCACGCTAAAGAGCGCCACTCTGCGTCCCGCGAAATAATCCTTTGTGTTGACCGGCTCTGGTCCATTCTTGCCCATGATGGTGAGCTTCACGTCGGGAAGTCGATCTCCAGCTTTGATGGTCATGACCAATCTCGCTCCGGTCTTAGGTGAGGCTCAGTCAAGATAGCGCAGTTCCCGCCGTTGTGTCGCGTGGGCGGCGCGACGCGCTTGCAACCGCACTTGTCGGTGGCGCGGCGGCGAGTCAACATGCGCGCTTGGTCTGGCGCGGACGTTGCGTCTTTGGAGGGCGGACTGATGTCGGATTCTCAAAATGAGCGCAACGGCAGGTCCCCGCCTGCAGCATGGGTATGGAGCCAGTCTCGCGGCGAACAACCCCCTTCTCCCTCTCCGCCAGGACTCTCGCGCGCGTCGAAGAGCGACGCGCCGCCGAAGCAGGCGTCCGATGCTGATCCGCCGCCGCCAAAACGTGGCGGCGCTGGCGGCGGAGTGATCGCCTTTCTGGTGGCGCTCGCCATTTTGACGCTCGCCGCCGCCTCATGGTGGCTTGCCGCCTCGCGTTCGCCGCCGGCGCCGCCGCCGCCCGAGGCGCCGCCCGTAGAAGAAAGCGGAACGCCTCCCGACGACGCCACGAATGTCGCGCCGCCGCCCGAAACCGAGACCGCCCCGCCGGCTGAGCAGGGCGCCGCCCCGGAGGCCACGCCCGCCGAACCCGAACGACAGCCGGGCGCGAGCACGGGATCCGGCGAGAAGCGGAAAAAGTCGAAGAAGCGGCGTCACTAGAGCGTTTCCCGTTTTAGCTGAATCGAGTGGGATTCCCATTTGGTTTGGATTGTGATTCTAGATGCTGGCTGGGATGGAGGCCAGCATCTGATGGCTCGACCTCTTTCGAACGATCTTCGTGAGCGCGCCGTATCGGCGGTCTTGGCGGGCGAGAGCTGCCGGTCTGTGGCGTCGCGG
>JBFXJV010000142.1:0-8293 GCA_050174515.1 Methylocystis sp. | reverse complement strand
AAACTTTCCTGCGAATGTCCTCCTTCTCAGTTTCTGACAAACTGCTGTTCTCAACGAACAACATCATCAAGTAAGCGCGGACCTCCTGGGTCCCGAGAGGCGGAACGCGGATCGGAACCTGGATCAGTTTATCGAAGTAATTGGTGACAAGGGCTTCATCAACGCCATCGAAATGTCGTCTTACGGCGTGCCTGATCATGGCGTCGTCGGCGGCGATGACGAATGCCGTATTTTCCAAGAAGAGGAAGAGTCTCACGGCTTCCAGCGTTGAAATCGTCGTCGGCGGGAGGCAACGATCGAGGTCGTCAATGAGAACAATGAGTTTCGCGTTCATCTCCGCCAGAGACTCTTCAAAATATTTTCGGATCGCTTGAATCTCCTTGGGCGGCGAGGATACATGAGCGGTTTTCAGAAGGCCTGACGCGGACGTAGAAGCTTCCTTCAGCCCCGTTTCGATTGCTGAAACATCCTCTGCATTGACGCCTCCTCCTGCTAATTTCTTGCCGAACTCGATTGCCTCACCCAGCAGACCTGTTGGTGGTAGTCCAAGAAGAAGTGATGCAGCGGAGCCAGCACCGAGTTTTGCCGCACGAAGCCAATCGACGCGCTTCAAGAGTTCTGTAGTTTTGTCGAGAGCGGTTTTCCGCTTCTCGGCTTCCGCGTGGAGTGTCGTCGCGATGACTTCCATCAGTGCTGCACGAGCGTCATCGTATCCTTGATACAGCCATGCGTTGAACTCGACGAAGATGAGGCTCGATGGACTGTCCTGCGTCCGTTGCTCAAGAGAGTTGCGGACCAGTCGAATCATTGATGACTTTCCGATCCCCCACGCGCCGGAAACGCCAATCGAAATTGGTTTGCCTTGCGCCTGGACGATGATTTCCGCGACTGTGTCTGCGACGCCTGTGAAATTTACAAAGTCTCGGCTGGTTTCGTTATCCGACCACATGGTTTGCCTTACATATTTTGAACGGCCGCCGGTGAGTTATCGTCGGTCGTTCTAGAAATCATGGCCGAGAGAGTGCATCGGCGAATCGCTCGACTATTTCGCAACAATAGCAAAGACAGAACAAGTCGTGAACATATTTCGCTATTTGCAGGGAATGAGCTTGCCGATATTTTATATGTGCAATCGGATTTCGTAGACGATGCAGTCGACAACAGCGGTTGTCGAGCGCAGGGCAAGAGTCATCTTGCGGACTGCAAGCCCCTTGTTGGCCTCACGCGTGAGGCCGCACTGGTTTGTCAAATGGTGTTTTGACACAGTTAGGCTGTTCTTTTTTATCTAATTCTAAACCGGAACAGGCAGGTTGGCCGCTAGCCAACAGCGTCGAAGCCAAATCGTTTCAGCATGTCTGGAGTCTTCGCCCAAGGATCGCCCGGGAAGTTCGCGATGAAGGTGGCGAACACGTTAGAGAAAGCGTCCCGGCCCGCATTGTCGTTGAACCGATCTGCCTCTTCAGCGGTCAGTAGCGGGCGCACATCTGCAAGGAAGCCTCGATTGCCGAGTTTCGCGAACATGCGCTCTTCCGCTTGAGCCCGCGATATGGGGGTCTCGGCCAACTCAAGATAGCGTCTTGTGAGTTCCACTGTTTTCTTAACGTCGAGTCCAGAGAACGTCGTCAGTGCGTGGGACAGGTCAATGAGATCGCGGCCTTTGTCGCGTTGGAGCAGCGCGCGCACCTTGGTTGCAAGCACCTCTTCATTTGAAAACGCGTGAATCTCTGCCTTGCCCGTGAACCATGGGTTTTCGACTGCGAAAGGTTTGAACGTGGAGCCGCCGAAAGCCTCGCGTTCCCATGTGTTGATTTCCAGTTTTAGGCGAATGGGCGCGGATTTGTCTTCCGCTTCCGCAGTGAAATAGAGCTTGGGAGCGACCTTGCTTTGCTTGAAATTGGCTTTGCCCAGCCAGGGCTCCAGAATCTCCCGCGTCCGGTCGAGGATCGGGCCGATCGGACCTTCGGTCGTACGCACCAGGTCGATGTCTTCCGAATATCGCAGGGGTTTGGGGAAGTGCAGCTTGTTGAGCGCCGTTCCACCCCGGAAACGCAGCTCATTCTTGAGGAAATCGTCGTTGAACAATTCGACCAACGCGCGGCTGATGATGAGGTCCTGTTCGACCTGCCGCTGTTCGGCCCATGGCGCGCGTTTGGACCACGCAATGATGTTCTGTGCTGGGATCATTCATCGATCTCCGGGAAGCGATGAACGATGACGCGCCAACGTTCGTTCTTTTCGACGGGCTCAGGTCCCGGCGTGCCGCGTTTGCGCGACTGTGGTTGCAGTTCGGTCCATGGAAACCGCTTCAAGCCAAGATAGTCATGCAGCGGAGCGGCAGCGTCGGCGCGATCGAGTCGCTCCAGCAAGTAGCCGAGGCGTTGCACGTAGGCTCGCTCCATGTGCGGCGCGAGTGAAGCAAGCCTTTGCCCGTCGAGTTTTTCCTTGAGATCCGATAGCACCGTTGCGATGGCGTCGATCCCGCCGACGACATGCGCGTAACGCAGCATGTCGAAAGCCGTAAGTTCAGGCGTGGAAATCTTCATGGTGCCTGTATCCGTCTTGTGGGATGACAGGTGGGCGCTCACGCTTGCAAAGTCCTTGCGGTAATAAAAAGCGATGATGGAACGCCCCGCACGGATTTTGGGAAGTTGCTTATCCGTGACGACCTGGAATTCCATCACGGCATGATGCGTCGCGCCGTGCAGCTCGGCAGCCTTGAGCAGCCCAACGTAATAGGAGCGGGCCTCATGACGCATCAGATCGTCAATGTAGAAAGACGGCGGCGGCGCTTTCCATGACCGGTATTGCGGAGGGATGACAACATAGAAACCGTGACGCGGATTGAGCAGCGCGCCTCTTTTCTGGAGCCGCTCCGCAGCTTTCAGGAAGCCTCCCTCCGTCATTGCGAGAGCCGCGATGGCCTCGGCGCGCGTAAACGTCACGCGGCCTTCGGATTGGAGCCGGATCAGGTAGTCGGACAGGCTTTGCGAAGTTTGCAACATCGTATGATAATATAGACGAAAATGGGGTATTTTTCAATATGATGCTTTTATACCCTTGCTCTCATATGGCAAATTCACCCATAAATGTCGCTTTCCCAATATGAGGATAGAAAGCCTGGTTCGGCTCGCCGGGGAGTGCGTCCGGATCGACTCAAGCTTGTCGGCCAAGCAGCGCCTGGCAAGTCCACACATCCCTGCGGCGGGAAGATTACGAGGCGATGGGCACACTAAGCCTGTTATACGCACTAGCGTATAATGGTCGTTTATACGCGATCGCGTATGGCCGTCGGGAATTCCGGCCTATTTTCGAACGTTCGGGTACGTCTACCCGAAAGTTCGAAAATGTCAGCGTTCTATAATACTCTCGATTGTTAACGATCGCTGACTTGAGCTCGCCCTTTTCAACGGTACTTACGAGCCGAGCCGTCCTAATCTCCGCAGAACATGCGGTGATTAACGGCCGTAATCCCCGCATGATGTGCGGTAAATAGGCATGACGAACTGACGCCCTCAAACATGCCACCGTTGGGAGGGTGCCTGCCTTCCTCATAGCGTATAGAATTGCACCCATGTGCGGGCGCTTCACCCAGCAGCTTTCATGGCAGGAACTTCATCGGCTCTCGGGCCTGATTGGCCAGCCGCGCAATCTCGCGCCCCGTTACAATATTGCGCCGACGACGCAAATTGAGGTAATCCGCCCTGCCTCTGAAGGCGGCAATGAGCTTGTACCCATGCGTTGGGGGCTTGTGCCAGCGTGGTGGAAGAAGCCGTTGAAGGAGCTGCCAGCGACCTTCAACGCCCGCGCGGAAACTGTGGCGGAAAAGCCGATGTTCCGTTCGGCCTTCAATTCCCGCCGCTGCATTATTCCGGCGACGGGATTCTATGAATGGACCGGCGCCCCAGGCTCAAAAGTCCCTCATTATTTTATGGCGACCTCGGGAGAACCTTTGGCCTTCGCCGGGCTTTGGGAGCAGGCGCGGCATCCCGAAACAGGCGAGGCGCTCACCTCCGCAACCGTCATCGTCGGCGCGGCCAATAACTGGATGAGTCGGTTTCACGATCGAATGCCCATCATACTCGATTGGCGCGACGCGCAGTCATGGATCGCCGGAGACAGCCCAGCCGCGTTGTTGCGGTCGCCACCCGAGGATAGGTTGCAGGAATGGATTGTCTCGACGCGGGTCAATCGCGCGGGCGTCGAGGATGATGATGCGGCGCTGATTGAACCAGCGGCTGAATTGCATAGTACTTAGATTTGCGCGCGCGGCGTCTCTTGAATTTTGTTGACGCAAGTCCAAGCTCAGTGAATTCCGAGCGGAGGCAAAAATGATCACGCTCTCACCCTTTTCTGAGGAGGGCTTTCCAGTGATCGCCCCTTGCTGTGGCAGGCGGCTCTTCACGATGCTCGACAAGGAAGACCATACCACCGACTTTCTCTACTCTGACGGTGATATCGTTGATGTTTTCCCTCTCCTTCGCGACGATCAGCGCAAAGGCTTCGGCAGGTCGACGCATATCACTCTCGGCGAGTGCCCCCTTTGTGATGCATTCATCATCGGCCTAGAGACGAGCATGGTTGCCGCCGCGCCGGACGTGGCATTTCAGGACAGATATTTCTTTCGGAATGAAAAGCGCGGCTTGCCGACCAATTTTGTCGCCGGCCGTGGTGACGAGAAGTGGATCATGTCGTGCTTCGACACGCCGCTCGGCCCCATGTTCGAGCATATCTTCGGTCCTCTCACCAACGTAACAGGCGAGTGGGTTGACCCTCAGGGCGCAGTGAATTGGCCGCGCGAAGAAGGCGGAGATTTTGCCTGCAACTTCCTGCTTGAGCGTTGGGACGAGCTGATTGAGCAGATGCGAGCATCGACCGCCCAAGCCTCGCCTGGTTGAACCTACCCGGCGCGTTAGCGAGGCCCGGACAGGTCGGGCATATGTCGTGGGAGGTGACGCGGCGACGAACGCGACAGAATGTCTCCGACGTTGCGCAAATTGATCATCGCCACCGCGTAGTCCGGTGAATGAGTCGGGATCGTCGCCAGCGCGCCCGTCATGTGGGCTTGCAAATTCAGCAGTTCGCTGCGGGTGAGCAGAAGCAATTCGGCCATCGGCAGAATACGCATGATTTCCTCCATCGTTGCTGACCGCGAGGCTCGCGGCCTTCTGGAGGAGGCCAAGGCGACGAATGAGGCGGCTGCGTCGGACCCGACCGCAACAGCGTGGAGGAGTGCGCCGCACTTGCAGCCATAAGCCGATAGACGGTGCTTACTGGCCGATGGAAGGTCGCTGACCGCCTCGGTCGGAGATGGAGGATGTCAGTTCATCGTTCTTGCCGATTGTGACGAAGGATGACGCTATCGCCCGCGAATATGCGCAGCGCATCAATCAGTGCCGGAGCTCTGCTTGTTCGACGAGGCCCCATTCCCGCTGCGACCGGCAATGAGGGGATGACGTTTGGTTGAGGGACGCCGAATGCTGGCAGGCCGAACGGCCCTCAAGCATGGCTGGCACGGACGCGTTCTCTTGAGGAAACACCTGTAGAGCGCGGTTGACGGTGCCGGGACGCTGGCGCGCGCTTAATGCTTTCCGTTCCTTTCGCCGTCGCCCCGCACAATCAGGGTGCCTCGATTCCGCGATCCCTACGACCCACCCCGCCGCTTCAGGGCAAGGGCTTTGCCCTCGGCGCGGTATCCCCGCCTTTCGGTCGCTGCGCTCCCTGCCAAGGCGGGCGATCCCCCTCCGCGCCTCGCCCTTCCGCTGGCGAGGCCCCGTGTCGGGGCGGGCCGCATCGAGGCCCCGCTGCGGGGCCTCCAAACAGCGAAAGGACGGAACATGAAGCCCGACATTTACCAGCGGATCACCGATCAGATCATCACGCAGCTCGAAAGTGGCGTTCGCCCCTGGATGCAGCCCTGGAATTCAGTCCATGCCGATGGGCGCATCATTCGCCCGCTGCGCCATAACGGCGAGCCCTACAACGGCATCAACGTTCTCATGCTTTGGGCAGCAGCAGAAGCGAAGGGCTTTACATCGCCAACCTGGATGACCTTCCGGCAGGCGCAGGAATTTGGCGCACATGTCCGCAAGGGTGAGCAGGGGAGCCTTGTCGTCTATGCCGACAAGATTATGCGCGCCGAGACCGACTCCGACACCGGCGAAGAGTCCGAACGCGCCATTCCCTTTATGAAGGGCTACACCGTCTTCAATGTCGAACAGATCGACGGCTTGCCCGAACGCTTCCACGCGCAGCCCGATCTCAAGACTGAGCCGGTCGAGCGCCTCACCCGCGCCGACACCTTCTTCACCGCAACCCGCGCCCATATCGTGCATGGAGGGAGCCGAGCCTGTTATGTCATCTCGCAGGACAACATTCACATGCCTTGCATCGACTTCTTTCGCGATGCGGAGAGCTATTACGCGACGCTTGCCCATGAGGCGACGCACTGGACGCGCCATCCCTCGCGCCTCGACCGCGACTTCGGACGCAAGCGCTGGGGCGACGAAGGCTACGCGATGGAAGAGCTTGTCGCCGAACTCGGCTCGGCGTTTCTGTCCGCTGACCTCGATCTGACGCTGGAGCTTCGCGAGGATCACGCCGCCTATATCGCTTCCTGGATACAAGTCCTCAAGAACGACAAGCGCGCGATCTTTACCGCCGCGTCCCATGCGCAACGCGCCGTTGACTTCATGCACGGCCTGACGAATGCCGCTCACGCGACCGAGGAGGCCGCGTGATGCGCATGTTAGCAACAGCGACGCGGCCAAATCCCAAACGTATGGCGTCTCAGCGCATTGCCCGGCCGGGCAGGCAAACCAGTAGCCGTTAAATTTTTTACAGTAAAGATTTGGATTGGTTTGCTCAGCGTTCGGTAGGCCTACCACGCCCGCACACGGATTCCAGAAAGCTAATGTCGCGCCTCTTTACTTCGCAGTCGTTCTGTGGCGACTTTGGCGGCAACTGCCTGTGCAAGCCTTTCGCGGACGGCAGCAAGATTGTCGCGCGCCATTGTGAGGCCACCATCCAACGCGACGGCAGTCTCAAATTCCTTCGCAGCTTCATCCAACTTCCCGAGTTTCAGAAGCTCGTAGCCATAGTCATTGTGCAACATCCCATTCGATGGGCCGATTTTGAGTGCTGCCGCGTAAGTCTCTGCGGCCTTCTCGGCTTTATTCATCGTGTGATAGAGAACCGCCAGATTGACCCGCGGCAAAAGATACTGCGGTTCAAGGGTTATCGCTGCATCATACTCGGAAATGGCCTCTTGATTTTTGCCGTTCGCAGCTAGAGCAAGTCCGAGATCGTTATGAAGGTCGGCTTTCTTCGGATCGAAACTGATCGCAACCTGATACTCATCGATCGCGTCGCCGAGCCGGTTGGCATTGGCGAGCGCGATCGCGAGAAGATGGTGCATTTCCTTATCATTGGCGTCATAAAATATCGCCTGCTGATATTCAGCGATCGCTTGCGTAAGATCTTTTGTCGCGGCGTAATGCATGCCGCGTCGCAGGTGTACGTTTGAATAGGTGGCGTCGATCGCCATCGCTTTGTCGTATTCGTGAAAGGCTTCTTCGCTTTTCCCGGACAGGTCAAGTGCGATGCCGAGGTTCGTGTGTGCAACGGCGTATCGCTTATCGTTACACAAAAGGTTTATATCCGACACGAGGCAAAAAAAGCCTTTACTGCTTTGCTCATACCGCAGCGCTAATTTGTATTCTGCTATCGCGTCTTCGTAATTCCCCTTGTCCATCATAAGCAGCCCGAGGAGATTATGTGCCCAGTACAGATACGGATCAACGGCATGGGACGTGCCGATGATGCGCTTTGATAGGGCGAAGCTCTGAGCTGGATCGCTGAAACGGTAGGATAGGGCAAGTATGTAAGGGTCTACCTGATTCATTATTTTGCGGGCCGCGACGTCGAATAAATCAGATGCCTTATCCGTCTCTTCGGAGACTTCGTGCCATTGGGATGATCGCTCGTTTGAGACTTTGAGCCGGAAGACGTTGCGGCCGTTTTCCGTCGCAATCCCCCCCATGATGTTCCAGCGCCGGTCGATGCCCAATGCGCTACGAATTTGCGCTGTGATTGCTTCGATGGAAAGCCCTGTATTGGGCACAACGATATTCGGAATCTGTAGCTCGCGCGCTATATCGGCCCCCTGTTTTCGGGTTGGTGCTTTTTCGAAAATCTTGTTTATCGCGATACGCAGTTTTTCCGAGGCGATTTCCGGCGTGTATCCGTTCTCAACCAGACTTTTGGTCGTCGTTATCGGCGCGATGGCGATCGAGGG
>JBFXJV010000141.1:0-8294 GCA_050174515.1 Methylocystis sp. | reverse complement strand
TCAAGCAGAGGGTTATGCGGAATGGCGGGGGCTCGGGCGGATTGCCAGGGCAATCTGATTAAGGACAACCATCCTCGCCCTCATGCTGAGGAGGCTCCGTAGGAGCCGTCTCGAAGCACGAGGGCGAGTTCCAGAGTGCGCAGGAAGGGTCTCCTCGTCCTTCGAGACGCGACCTTCGGCCGCTCCTCAGGATGAGGAGACCCTTCGCCCGATCGCTCTTGGAGGATTTGACGCCATCATCGCCTACCGGGAGAAGGAGCGAAGCATTTTTCTCTACGGCTTCGCCAAGAACGAGCGGAACAATATCGACGCGGAGGATTTGGAGATTTTGAAAGGACTGGCGCGGCAATTCCTGCCGCTGCGCGCAGCGGAGATTGCACGGGCGATCGAGGAAGGCGAACTCATCGAGGTGGAGCATGATGACTAAGGTCAGGAAAAAATTTCGCAGCAGAATCGCGGAAGCCGCGCATGAGACGGCAAGCGGCCTCAATCGCATTGGCCTCATCGACGCCAGGACGATGCGCGAATTCGATGCGGCCTGTCTCTCCACGATCGAGCCGCTGACGGGCGCGCAAATCCTCGCGCTGCGCGAACGCGAAGGCGTCAGCCAAGGCGTGTTCGCCCGCGTATTGAACGTAAAGCCGAAACTGGTGAGCGGGAACGCGGCGAAAAGAAGCCGAGCGGCCCTTCGCTCAAGCTGCTGTCGATTGTGAAAGCGCGGGGCCTTGAGGCGATAATTTGAGTGCAAAAGGTCTACCGTTGCAAGGTTCGCTTATTTGTCGGCGGGGTAGATTCCCGCAATAACGTTACGGAGAATCGCCTTTTCGCCGTTCTCATCCATCTGAACAAAATATGGGTTCGCGGTTTCCCTATATTTGAAATCAACATCCGTAATTTCGTGAAGAGAGCAGCTGAGCAGTTCAGCCGCATTCAGGTCGAACAGCGCCACATTGTATCGGTCAGTTCCGAATGCACTCCGATAGGCAACCCCATCAAAGCCATGACTTCGGAACACTTCGGCAAGAATTTGGGTCGCCGCATATTCCGCCCTGTCGTCATTTCTCGTAACGGGTTCTCGAAACGCTCTTGCAATATGGTTCCACACGGCTTGTTCACGCTCTTGGGGCGGAGGCTCAGGCTCTTCGAAGAAATATAGCGACGGGGCGCTGCCGATATTGGTGCAGTCGACCACACGCTGTTCGCGCAAGGTTGCCAAAATGGCGACCGAGACAAACGAGCCAATCCAAGGGCGCACTTCTGCGATGGCAGTCTCTGCGTGACTTGCCATGTAAAGACAAGGAATCCCTTTCGGATTAATCCGCCCTTCAGTCGCTCGGTCAGGAAGCGGCATCATGCGGCTAGGCAGAGCAGGGGCCGGCATCACGTCCTCAATCTCCTCGACCATTTCGTCATGATGAGTGACTGCGGCGCGATAAAATCGACGCCCTTTCTGTATTCCTAGTACGCGCGATCGAGCACTCTGAGCTACGGCTTCGAGAAACTTGGTCGTCTCGGGTGTACGAACGTAACGAACTGTCCGAGCCACTTCCTGCCGAAATAGCGAATAACTTCGCCACGATTGAAATTCCGAAACGGCCTGTTCCGCCGCCTCGTCACCTTCCTTGCTCATATCGCCAACCTCGAAATCGTCCTCCGCGAAACATTGAGCCACCGTGCAAAGTCAACTTGCGCCGCATTGCCCCTGAAAAGATTGTGCTAAGCCTCCTCGCACCGATGGCGGGTGAGCTTTGGGGGTCTTTAGATTCCGGCGCGTAGTTGCTTCACCTGCGCGTCAACCCTCTGACCGTCGGTCGAGACGCGAGCATAGGCAAAAATGGTCATACGGGAAGGGTTAGGGAGCGCTCATATTTTTGCAACAAACTTTTGCGACACCGGAACCCCCTGATTTTCAAGGGCGCGACGCGTGTTGCAAAAGTCTTGTTTTTTGCACGGGCTAAGCCGCTTAACCCCTCCATGGAGCGCACGACAGTCAGGACGAACAACGCCACGCGAGCGACGACAATTCCCCCCAAAACTCCGCGCCGGCGAACTTCACGCGATCGGCTCAAGCACCAACGCCAGATTCTCCACCGCCACCACCCGCGCCCTGGCGCCCGGCGCGAGGCTTTCGACGCTGGCGTCTTCGCTAAGCCGCGCCTGCCATTCGACGCCGGACCAGAAGATGACGCCGTGGGTTTTCGTCACTTCATGGGTCGTCGTCACCTCGCGGCCGATCAGATCGCTGCTCTTATCCTCTTCGATGTCGGCGTTCTGAAACCGCTGCAGCGGCTTCCTGCCGACGATCGCGATCATCAGGCTGGCGCCGGCGACGATCGCCGTGGTTTCGATGAGCGACGGCCGCCAGCCGGTGGCGTAAAGAACCGCGCTCGTCAGTAACGCGCCGACCGCGACGAACATCACCGGCGAGAGGCCGATCACCACAATGTCGACGCCAAGCAGGATGAGGCCGGCGATCAGGCTCGCATTGGCGGGATCGTAAAGAAACGCCGGCTCCATGCGCTTATTCTCCCGTCTGCCACGGCTGCGCGCGTCGCTGCTGCGTCTCATTGGCCGCGCCGCCGGCGTTGACCATTTTCAAGACCGCCATCGCCTTGGCGAGCCAGCCGGCGGGATCAGCGCCGTCGCCCATCAGCACTAAGGAATTGCCGGCCTTGGCGAGGCGGCCATATTGCTCGATGGCGCTTTTCGCGACTTCGAGCTGCACCGCCTGATCGCCGCCGACCTGCGTGATCTGCGCGCGCACCAGTTCGATCGCCTTGGCCTGGCCTTCGGCGCGCAGGATCGCCGCCTGTTTCTCGCCCTCGGCGCGATTGATCTCGGATTGTTTCACGCCTTCCGATTCGAGCACCGTCGCCCGCTTGTCGCGCTCCGCCTTCATCTGCCGCTCCATCGACTGGCGCAGCGACTCGGGCATGGCGATGTCCTTGATCTCATAGCGCGTCACATGCGCGCCCCAGAGCTGCGCCGCGTCGGAGACGGCGCGCACCACCCGCTCATTGATCTCGCTTCTATTCTCGAAGGTCTTGTCGAGCTCCATCGAGCCGATCGCCGAGCGCATCGAGGTCTGCGCCAGATTGATGATGGCGCGGCGGATGTCCTGCGCGCCGTAAGCCGCGTCCTTGGCGTTGACGATCTTGTAATAGAGAATCCCGTCGATGGTGACGGTGGCGTTGTCCTTGGTGATGGCGTCCTGCTCCGGCACGTCGATCACCTGTTCGCGCAGATCGAACGAGTAAGCGACGCGCTCGACGATCGGCCAGACGAAATTGACGCCGGCGCTCAGCGTCCGGTTGTAGCGCCCCAGCCGCTCGATGACGAGCACGGTCTGCTGGCGCACGAAGCGCACCATCGTCGACAGCGCGAGCAGCGCGACATAGGCGAACCAGAACAGCGGATTTTGAAAAAGGCCGATCGGCAGGCCGAGATTGAAGGACCGATCGAGCATCAAGAGGCCGATAGCGACGGCGCCGACGATAAAAAGCGCGAAACCCATGGATTGAACCCCCGGTGAGAGGCGCGTTGAGCGAATGTCATCGAGCGACAGGGACACCTTTGCTCCCAACATCGCGATCGGGGGCGGACCTTCCCGCGAAGGTCCGCCCCGAGCGCCGATCGAGCTTTAGCGTTTCCGTCATGTCGAAGGCGTGCGCTAACGCATGTTCCACCCGCCGGCGGTCAACGCAAGCTCCACCAGCTTTCGAGCGTCGGGCCGAACATCGGCGAGGCGTAGCGCGGCAGTCGCGACGGACGCGCGATGTCGGTCGAATGCGCGAGCCATTGCTCGGACGCGTGAAACAGCGGCACGAGATAGAAGCCGGACAGCAGCACCCGGTCATAGGCGCGCACCGCCGTGACGAATTCGTCATGGCTCTTCGCCGCGAGCAGGGCGGCGATGAGCGCGTCGATCGCCGGCGATGACGCGCCGGCAAGGTTGAAGGAGGCTTCCTGATTGGCGCTCGCCGAGCCCCAGCGCATGCGCTGTTCATTGCCCGGCGAGGCCGAGGCGATCCATTGCCCGAGCATCATGTCGAAATCGAATTTTTGGCGCCGGCGCTGATATTGCACCTCGTCGACGAGACGCACGCGGGCGTCGACGCCGATCCGCTGCAGCGACGAGGCGTAGTTGAGCGCGAGCCGCTCCTGATTGCGGTCCTTGACCATGATTTCGAAGGAGACCGGCTTGCGCTCCTTGCGCAAGGCGCCGCTCTCGATCACGTAGCCGGCGCTCTCCAGCAGATCGAGGGCGCGCTTCGCCATCTCGCGATCGCGGCCGGAGCCGTCATTGACCGGCGGACGCCAGCGGCCTTCCAGAATGTCTGCGCGCACGGCGTCAGGGAAGGGCGTGAGCAGGGCGCGCTCGGCGGCCGACGCCGGGCGGCCGGAGGACGACAATTCCGATTCGTCGAAGAAGCTCTTGGTGCGCGTATAAAGTCCGGCGTAGAGATTGGCGTTGATCCATTCGAAGTCGAACACCATGCCGAGCGCTTCGCGCAGCCGGATATCCTAGAACAAAGGCCGACGCATGTTGAAGACGAAGCCCTCCATGCCCTTGGGCATGTCGTTCTTCAGCGTCTCCCTGACGACGCGCCCGTCGGCGACCGCCGGGAAATCATAGCCGCTCGCCCAGCGCGTCGTGCTGGTTTCGTCGCGATAATCGAGAAGGCCTGCCTTGAAGGCTTCGAACAGAGAATTGCCGTCGCGAAAATACTGGATGTCGACCTCGTCGAAATTATTGAACCCGCGCTGGCTCGGCAGATCGGCGCCCCAATAATCCTTGTTGCGGCGCAGCAAGAGCCGTTCTCCGACCTTCACGTCGGCGATCACATAGGGGCCGGAGCCGACCGGCTTGGCCAGAGTCGCATCGGAAAAGCGCTCGACGTCGGTCGCATGTTTGGGCAGCACCGGCATGATCGCGAGAATGAGCGGCAGCTCCCGGTCGCCGACGCCGGTAAGATCGTAGCGCACAGTGTGCGCATCCGGCGCGTCGATTGATTTGACCAGCCCATAGGCGATCCGCTGCTGCGGCCGACCCTTCGTTTTCAAGAGGTCGAAGGAGAACAGCACGTCATCGGCGGTGATCGGCTGTCCGTCGGAAAATCGCGCCCGCGGGTCGAGATGGAAGGTCACATGCGCGCGCGCCGGATCGATGTCGATCGACTGTGCGATCAGGCCGTAAAGCGTGAAGGGCTCGTCCAGCGAGCGGGCCATCAGGCTTTGGAAAACATTGCCGACAAGCCCCTGCGCCGCGGACCCCGACTTGAGATTGAAGGGGTTCAGACTGTCGAAGGCGCCGGCCAGGCCGACGCGAAGCTTGCCGCCCTTCCGCGCCGCCGGCTCGGCGTAGGGGAAGTGATGGAAATCGCTCGGCAGGGCGGGCGCGCCATGCATGGCGATCCCATGCGTCGGGCAGGGCGCGCCAGCCGCCGGCGGAGTCGGGACCGCCCCTGCGCTGGGGGCGGACATCAGAAGCGACAGGGCGAAGCTGAGCGCGCGGCGCCCCCGCATTCGCTTTTCGCCGCCGCCGGCGGCGGGGCGTCTCGCGGGAATCGGGCGAATCGTCATCGGCGAACCATATTCCACTGTCCTGCCGCCAGAAGCGAGTCGCGCTCAAGTCTTCGGCCATTTTTTTGCGACGGTTTGGCAAAAAATGCGTGCGCCTCAAGCATTGAACGCGCCGATCGGCTGGAATTTACTGCGGCGACCATGTAAGAGCGTTGCCGTCGCCTCGTCGGCGTCGCGCAATCGCGCTGGAACATGGGCTGGTCAAGTTCCACGGCGCTTTGGCGCGAAGGCGGCCTCCCGTTATGTCGCGACCTTAAAACGATCCGAAGCCGGAGGACGCCGGCCAGCAGGACAATCGAAAGGAACTTCCGATGTCTATCCATTTCTCGCGTTATTGCGCGATAGCCCTTGCGGGAGCGTTGCTGTTTATCGGCGGCGGCGCTTGGGCTCAGCAGGCCCCCGCGGCCGGCGCGGCGCAACCGCAGCAGCCCCAGGGCCCGATCGCCGCCGATCTCGTCGCCGTTCAGCCGAACTGGACCAAAGTCTGCGGCTCCGATCCGCAGACCAAGAAAGAAATGTGCTACACGACGCGCGACTTCGGCGTTTCCGCGAAGGAGGGGGAGGCGCCCCAGCCGCTGCTGGCGCTGGCGATCTATGATCCGAAGGGCGAAGATCAGAAAGTCATCCGCCTGCTTCTGCCGCCGGGCCTCATGCTGAAACCAGGCTTCCGCTTTGCGATCGACAAGGGGGCGCAGGAAAGCGGCACCTTCGAAATCTGCTACCCCAACGGCTGCTTTGCCGAAGCAAAGGTTAAGAAGGCCGTTGTCGACGGCATGAAGAAGGCCGAGAAAATGTCGGTGGTCGTCAAGAACCAGGCGAACAACGAAGTCACCTTCTACCTGCCGCTCGCCAACTTCGGCAAAGCCTTCGACGGTCCCGCAATCGACCCCAAGGTGCTCGAAGCGCAGCAGAAGAAGCTCCAGGAAGAGCTGCAGAAGAAGGCCGAGGAGGAGCGCAAGAAGCTCGAAGCTCAAAAGAGCGCCGCGCCGAAGAGCGCGCCGAAGAAATAGGCCGGAAACAAAAATCCATCATAAAGAGCCGCGCCGGACCTTGTCCGGCGCGGTTTTTTTATCCTTGCCCGCGGCGCGCCGGGGATCGGCGGCGGCGCCGATTTTGCAATTTCGGCGCGAGGAAATTCGCCAAGCCCTTCGTCGATGGCGAACAGTCGCGCGTCACTTTGACGCAAAGCGGAGCGCCGGTCTATATAGGGCGGTCAGCCCAACTCGCGGCGAGGTCAAGCAGCGCATGTATATCGCTTTCGTCATGGTCCTGGTGGTGGCCGGTTCAATCCTGTTCCATGTGCTGAGTCCGTGGCGCGCGACGCCAATCGCTTCAAATTGGGGCTTTATTGACGACACGATGGGGCTCACCTTTCTGGTGACCGGCGCAGGTTTCGTCGCGGTCATTTTATTCATGGCCTATTGCCTCTACCGCTTCCGCCATGAGCCGGGCCGGCGCGCCGCCTACGAGCCCGAGAATCAGAAGCTCGAAGTCTGGCTTGGAATTGTTACGACGATCGCCGTCGTCATTCTTCTCGCTCCCGGCCTGCTGGTCTGGGGGCAGTTCATCACCGTGCCCAAGGACGCGTTGGAGATCGAGGCGGTGGGAGCCCAGTGGAACTGGAGCTTTCGCCTGCCGGGCGCCGACCATCAGCTCGGATCGAGCGACGTTCGGTACATCGATACAACCAATTCCCTTGGCGTGAGCCCGGCAGATCCGAAAGGACGGGATGATCGGGTGATCACGAGCGGCGAGCTGCACCTGCCGGTCGGCAAACCCGTTAAGGTCCTGCTGCGTTCGATCGACGTGCTGCACGACTTCTATGTTCCGGAAATCAGGGCCAAAATGGACCTCGTGCCGGGCATCGTCACATATTTTTGGTTTACGCCGACGAAGATCGGCGAATATGAGATCCTGTGCGTCGCCTATTGCGGCACAGGGCACCCGCAGATGCGCGGCAAGATGATCATCGAATCGGAAGCCGACTTCGAAACGTGGCAAAGCGCGCAGCAGACGTTCGAGCAGTCGCGCAAGAGCGCCGCAAGCCAGGACAAGCGGGCCTCGGCGCAATGACATTGTCAAAATCCAGTCGTCGCGCCGCTTTGACATTCATCGCCGCCGAGAGGGCTCCGCCGCGGCGGGGCTCGATCAATCGCCGAAAGCGTGATGGGGGCGAAAGGAGGATCGTTAGATGACCGACGCCAGCGTACCGCAGAACGTCGCGCCGCCGCCGGCGGAAGTGGAAGACGTCGAACTCTATCACGCGCACAGCTGGATCACGAAATATGTGTTCTGCCAGGACGCCAAGGTCATCGCGATTCAATACGCCGGCACGGCCATCGCCGTCGGCGTGCTGGCCTTGGTGCTGTCATGGGTGATCCGCCTGCAGCTCGCCTTTCCTGGCGCGATCCCGTACATTGACGCCAGCGTCTATTACCAGTCCGTGACCATGCACGGCATGATCATGGTCGTCTATATGCTCACCGCCATCTTCCTTGGCGGCTTCGGCAATTATCTAATTCCGCTGATGGTCGGCGCGCGGGACATGGTGTTCCCTTACGTCAACATGCTCAGCTACTGGGTCTATCTGATCGCGACTCTGGTTCTCGTCTCGAGCTATTTCGTGCCCGGCGGGCCGACCGGCGCCGGCTGGACTCTCTATCCGCCGCAATCGATCCTGACCGGCACGCCTGGTTACGACTACGGCATCA
>JBFXJV010000140.1:0-8407 GCA_050174515.1 Methylocystis sp. | reverse complement strand
CGAATCCGTCTTCGCCAGGATCGCCGCTGCGCGACCCGACGAGCGGCGCGCCGCCAACGTCGACGGCGCGCCAGCCCCTGAAAGCAAGGACCTCGGCGCGGGGGTGGTGTGCGCCGTGGACCGCGGCCGCGCGCGGCCCCTGGAGAGCGAGCAGCGCGCGGTCTAAAGGATTGAAGTCGAACTGCCGCAGCGCGTCGCCGATGAGAGCGAAATCATGCTGCTTGCGCGCGGCGTTGACGACGAGAAGCAACCGCTCCTCGACGCCCGGCAGTCGTGTGATCAGAAGATCGTCGAGAATGCCGCCATTCTCATTGAGGAGCTGCGTGTAGCGCGTGCGCTGCGGCGCGAGCGAGATCAAATCCGCCGGCGTCAAGCTTTCGAGCGCCCGCGCCGCGCCGGCGCCGCCGAGGATCGCCTGCCCCATGTGCGATACGTCGAACAGGCTTGCGGCGCGCCGCGTATGAAGCGTTTCCGCGACGATCCCGGCCGCGTATTGCAGCGGCATGTCGTAGCCGGCGAAGGGCGCCATGCGCGCGCCAAGCCGCCGATGCAGAGCATCGAGCGGAAGTTTTTCTAACGCTGGCGCAGGGGGCGCGACGTCGAATTCGGTCACCGTCAACTCCGGCAGAACATGGTTTGCGCAGCAAAGCCGAACTTTGCAGCGCGCCCCCTCTGTCCGGTGACCTGAGAGATTTCCCTGCGCCGAAGCGGCAGGTTACGCCCGTCGGTGGGCGAAACGCTCACGCGCCTCGCCGCTTTCCAGAGTTATGCTTCGTCGCGGTCCTTTGGCCTGAGCGTTTCCGGGGCGGTTTCGCCTTCGGCGCCGGCGCGAACGCCGGTCTCTCCCGCGAAGAAGTTCGACCTGTGTTCAAGATGTGGGCGATTCGCGTAATCGTCAATCCTGCGGGCTGCGTCTTTTTTTTGCAGCGCGCTAGAGCAGGTTCCGAAAAAGTTGACAGACTTTTTCGAAGAGAACCTGCTCCAACATTCTGATTTTGAGCGATTCCTTATCGATCACATGATTCCATGTGATCGGGAAGCGCTCTAGATCACGCTGCGTTTAGGCGGAATCGCCTAAACGCAGATGACGTGATCGATTCCAAAAGCTTAGAGCATGCTTTGCGCGAAAAACCGGCATCCACTTTTCCGCAGCGCGCTAAACCCGGCAGTTGGATCGGAATGATTTCAGTGGCGTTTCGGCGCCCGCATGCGATAGACGCCATCGTCATCGCGCTCGAAGGTTTCGTCGACCTGCGGGTGACGAACCGGCCGGTTGCTGTCGTCGGGCAGAAGATTCTGCTCCGAAACATAGGCGACATATTCGGTTTCGGCGTTCTCGGCGAAGAGATGGTAAAAGGGCTGGTCCTTGCGCGGGCGCAATTCTTCGGGAATCGACAGCCACCATTCTTCGGTGTTGGCGAAGACCGGATCAACGTCATAGATCACGCCACGAAACGGATAGCGGCGATGCTTGACCACTTGGCCGATGGCGAATTTGGCGACGTTCTCGCGCGGCATTCGAAAGCGCCCTTAAAACGCTGTTTACTTGCTTTTTACTAACGCAGTCGGCGACCAATCGTCAATTGCGCCGCACCGCCGGCCGCGTTTACAACCCATAGATCCTGGCGAAGTCAGCGTCCTTGGCGGCGACCTGTCGGGCGAGGTCGACGACGACCTTGCACTGCTTCCAGGTGGCGTCGTCCTGCATGCGGCCGTCGATCATGACGGCGCCGGTACCGTCCGGCATCGCTTCGAGCACCCGCTTGGCGAAGGCGACTTCCTGCGGATCGGGCGAGAACACCTTCTTGGCGATGGCGATCTGCGAGGGATGCAGCGACCACGCGCCCGCGCAGCCGAGCAGGAAGGCGTTGCGGAACTGCGCCTCGCAGGCCGGCGCGTCGGAGAAATCGCCAAAGGGACCATAGAAGGCCTTGACGCCGGCGGAGGCGCAGGCGTCGACCATCTTGGCGATGGTGTAATGCCAAAGGTCCTGCTGGTAGGAAGCGCGCAACCCCTGTCCCGGCTCGGCGTCGGCGATCACCTTATAGTCGGGATGGCCGCCGCCAACGCGCGTGGTCTTCATCGCCCGGGAGGCGGCGAGATCGGCCGGACCCAGTGAAATGCCATGCATGCGCGGCGAAGCCGACGCGATCGCGTCGACATTTTTGACGCCTTCCGCCGTCTCGAGAATCGCGTGAATGAGGATCGGCTTCGTCACGCCATGGCGCGCCTCGAGCTGCGCCAAGAGCTGGTCGAGATAGGCGATGTCCCACGGACCTTCGACCTTGGGCAGCATGACCACGTCGAGCTTGTCGCCGACAGCGCCGACGATTTCGATCATGTCGTCGAGCGCCCAGGGACTATTGAGCGCGTTCATCCGCGTCCACAGGCCGGTCGAGCCGAAGTCGGTCGCTTTCGCCATTTCGATGAAGCCGGCGCGCGCGGCCTGCTTGGCGTCGGCCGGAATCGCGTCTTCGAGATTGCCGAGAACGACGTCGACCTGCTTGATCAGTTCGGGGACCTTGGCGCGCAATTTTTCGAGATGCGGCGGCACGAAATGAATCATCCGCTCGACCTTGACGGGCGGCTCCCGCAGAGGCGCAGGCGCGCCGATGGCGAGCGGACGGTAGAATTGATTGGGCAGTTTCATTTCTGTCGCAACTCCGGCGAAAAGCTGCGTCGAGCTAAACCAGATGCGCCGGCTTGGCAATGCCGCGGTCGGTCGCGGGCGCGAGGCGCTCAGCCTGCCACCGCGTCCCAAAGAAGTTTCATATTGAGCGCGATGATCGCCGTCGCGATCACCGCTGCGACTGCGGTCGTCCGCTTCGGCGCGACGAGTTCGCCCATGACGCGGCGCTGCGCCGTGAAGGCGACGAGCGGGACCACGGCAAAGGGCAGCGTCACGCTGAGCGCCACCTGGCTCAGAACAAGCAGCTGCGCCGTCGCTGATTCGCCGGCGTAAAGCGTCACCCCGATCGCCGGCGCGATGGCGATGCTGCGGGTGATGAGGCGGCGCGTCGCGGGCTTCATCCGCAGCCGCACGAAACCTTCCATGACGATCTGGCCCGTCAGGGTGGCCGTCACCGTGGAATTCAATCCGCAGGCGATGAGCGCCACGGCGAAAAGCGTCGCAGCGACCGGCTGTCCAAGCAGCGGCGCGATCAGCCTGTAGGCTTCGCCAAGCTCGGCGACTTCGGTGTGGCCGGTCGCGTGGAAAACAGCGGCCGCGAGGACCAGTATGGCGCCGTTGATGAGCAGAGCGAGAAACAGCGCCAGCGTGCTGTCGATCACCGCGAAGCGGATCGCCTCGCGCTTCTTTTCGATGGGCTCGGCGACGGCGCGGGTCTGCACGACGAAGGAATGCAGAAAGAGATTATGCGGCATCACCGTCGCGCCTAGAATGCCCAGTCCGATGTAGAGCATTTCGGGATCGGTGAAGAAACGGCGCGTCGGGATGAGACCCGCCGCGACCTGCGCCATGTCAGGGCGCGCCATGATGAGCTGGGCGGTAAAGGAGAAGGTGATCAGCGCCAGCATCGCCACGACGAAAAGCTCGATCTTGCGAAAGCCGACGCGTTCGAGCGCAAGCACCAGAAAAGTGTCGAGCACGGTGATGAGAATGCCGATCGCGAGCGGCAGGCCAAACAGCAATTGCAGGCCGATCGCGGTGCCGATCACTTCCGCGAGGTCGGTGGCGAAAATGCCGACTTCAGCCAGGAGCCAAAGACTGACCGCCGCCGGAAAGGAATAATGCTTCCGACAGGCCTGCGCGAGGTCAAGCTCCGCGCCGACCCCGAGCCGCGCCGCAAGCGACTGCAGCACGATCGCCATCAGGCTGGAGAGCACGGCGACGAACAGCAGCGACGTGCCGAATTTAGAGCCGCCGGCCAGCGCCGTCGCCCAATTGCCTGGGTCCATATAGCCGGTGGCGACGAGATAGCCCGGACCGAGAAAGACGAAGAGACGCCGAAGAAATTTGCCGCCTTCGGGCACATGCACCGATCGGCGCATATCGCCGCGTTGCGGAATCGGCGCATGGGCGGTCGTCGCTGGCGTCACATCTGTCTCCACAGCCTCGCCGGCGATTACCGGACGTGAGAATTCTTCCGCAAGGCGTTTTTCGCCTTAAGGCTTTCCTTTGTCACGCATGTAAATCTTGGGCGCTGTATTTCAGGCGCGGCCGAAGCGCATGCCGCGCGCCGTCGCACGGCGAGTCTTCCCAAGCCGAGTCGTCGCCGCGCCAAATCGATCATATGCTGAATCGATCGACGTGATTCGCGCCGAAAACAGCGGGGTTAATATATGTTCCAACTAACGATCCCGATCAGCTCCGAAGGCGGACATCCAAGCTTTTTCAATAACGTGCCGGACCCCGTGACGTCAGGCGCCGAGCTGCCGACGTTCAAGTTCGAACTCGAAAAATCGCAAGGCCGCGTCAACGGCGACAGCTATGGCAAGGAGGCGACCGTCGCCCAGTTGCCGATCTCCAAAGATATCGCCGGCGTTTCGATGCGCATGGAGCAGGGCGTGATGCGCGAGCTGCATTGGCATGCGACCGCGGCCGAATGGGCGTTTGTCACCGAGGGGCGGGTGCGCACCACCGTCATCGATCCGGCGGGCTGCTCCGAGACCAATGATTTCGAGCCCGGCGATCTTTGGTATTTCCCGCGCGGCCATGGCCATGTCATCGAGACGCTGGGAAAGCAGGAGTGCCACTTCATTCTCGTTTTCGACAATGGCTATTTCTCCGAATTCGGCACCTTCAGCATCAGCGACTGGATCGGCCATGCGCCCAAGGAGCTGCTGGCGAAGAATTTCGGCGTACCGGCCTCGACCTTCGACAATTTCCCCAAAGAGGAGGTCTATTTCGCCAGGGGAAATATTCCGCCCGAAACCCCCGCGCCGCCGCTGCAGGGATGGAAGCCGCCGCCGCTCTCCCACAAATACCGCCTTCTGTCACAAAAGCCGTTTGAAACGTTTCCGGGCGGAATCGAGTGGCGAGTCGACGGCTCGCAATTTCCCATTTCGACGACGATGACCGGCGTCGTTCTCGAAATGGAGCCGGGCGCGCTTCGCGAATTACATTGGCATCCGAACGCTTCCGAATGGCAATATGTGCTGAGCGGCCAGCTTTGCGTCACGCTCTTCGGGTCAAAAGGACGCTGGCGCCAGGAGACTCTGTCGAAAGGCGACGTCGGCTATATCCCACAGGGCATGGGTCATTCGCTGGAAAATGTCGGGACCGACACGGTGCGCGTGCTCATCGTCTTCAATAACGCCCATTATCAGACGATCGATCTCTCGCAATGGATCGCCGGCAATCCGACCGACATTCTCGCGACGAATTTCGGCCAGGACCCGTCTGTGTTCGAGAAATTCCCGCGCAAGGACGTGTTCATGACGAAGTGACGCGAGAGGCTCGCGCTAGATCACGCTGCATTTGGGCGGAATCGCCCAAATGCAGTTGAAGTGATCGATTCCAAAAGTTTAGAGCGCGCTCTATGCGAAAAACCGGATCCCACTTTTTCGCAACGCGCTCTAGCGAGCCTCTTCTATTTCGCTATTTTTCGCAGCAGCGCCTCGAGCCCCTCGGGGAAGATCAGATCATGCGAAACGGCGACTTCGTCAACGCTCCACCAGCGCCAGCCGAGCACATGGATTCTTTCTTCCTCGGTCAGGTCGCGCGGCCTGGGCGCGAAGCGCTCAGTACGGATGAGATAGTAGCGTTCGATCGCCTGATGCCAGTCGTCGCCGATCTCCATCGGAAATTCCCGCGTCGCGACGACCGCGCCAGCATCGACGACCGTCAGGCCCGTTTCTTCATAAACTTCGCGACGCAGCGCCGATTCGAAGCTTTCGCCTTCCTTGACCGCGCCGCCCGGCGTCGCCCAGAAGTGATGATGTCCGAGCGCCAGAAAATGCGGCGTCAGTCCGCCCGCGTAGCGCATCAAGAGGACGTCGTTCTCTCGATCGACGATCAGCGCGCGGGCGGCTTCGCGACGGGGCAGCGCGCGGCCGTCCCACGGCGCGGCGATTTCCGCGCGGCCTTCCGGCGACGCCCAATCGACGAGCGACCATCTTCCGTCCTCATAGGCGATCCAATTCGGCGTCGCGTTGAGCACCGGATGGTCGCGCTTTTCGTCGAGCCTCTTGCCGGCGGCGAGGCGCCAGGCGATGTCGAGAACGCCGGCATGGGCGACGACAAGCACGGTCTGGCCGGCGCTTTCCTTCGCAATCTGGGTCAAGGCTTTGCGCACACGCTCGGCGAAATGTTCGAGCGTCTCGCCTTGCGGCGCGGCGAAATCGGGCTTGCGCGTGAGATAATTCATATAAATGTCGGCGTGCGCGGCCTGCACTTCGGCGTGCGTGTGTCCCTGCCAAACGCCATCGTCTTTTTCGCGCAAGGCCGGAGTCTTGGCGACGTCGATGCCGCGCACGCCGGCGATCGGCTTCGCCGTGGCGAGCGCGCGGCGTAAATCGCTCGAATAGACCCGGTCGAAATGCACGCCGCCGAGTTCCTTCGCCAGGGCCGCCGCCTGCGCGCGACCGCGGGCGTTCAGCGCAATGTCGAATTGGCCCTGAAAGCGCCTTTCGATATTCCAGTTGGTCTCGCCGTGGCGCGCGAGACACAGAAGCGTGCGGGGCATGTCGTTTCGGATTTAAGGCGTGGGAGCCGCCATGCAAACCCGCCCGGCGTTCAGGCGTGCGGCGTCGGGCGTTCTATAGCTTTGGCGTGCAAAAGTCAGTCCGATTTCGCGGGAGGGCGGCGAATGACCGCAGGAATCGGGAGGGGCGCTGTAGATTTGAGATATATCAACCTATCCGCCTTCCGGCGGAATCGCCTAAAGACGGCGTCATCCAGATCACGCTGCGTTCGGGCGGAATCGCTCGCAGAGCGCTCTAATGTCTCAGGCCGGTGGTGAATTCCCCGCTCCGCAGCCTTGCCGGCAAGGTCTCGGCAAAAGCGGCTATGGCCTCCTCGCCATAGGACGCGACCAATTCGCGCAAGGCCGCGGACAAGGCGGCGTGCGCGAAGGAATCGCTTTCGATCCCCGCAAGTATGGCCTCTGCGAAAGCCTCGGTGACATAGGCGAGGGCGGCTCGATGCTGCTCACCGCTCATGTCGCTCAGCGAGGCGACGTCCAATTGGTTCATTGCGCCACTTTAAAGAACCCGCTCGCGCCGCGCGAGGCGACGCTCGCCGGAAGGTTAATTTCGGTAAGGAGCGTTTAGGGATTTCCGTAACGATAAGTAATGTCGCGGGTCAGCTGCGAAGCTTCCGCCAGATAACGGGAAATCGCGGTTTTGGCGTTGGGCGTGCAGGCGCGATAGGTCAGCTCATAGCCGCGAAATCCGCGGTTGAAGGACGCCATCAGCCTCTGGCGGCGCGATCCGCTCGGAGCGTCGGCGTCCAGCAGCGCGGCCATTTTCACGCGCCATTCGTCGCCGTCGCCGGCGCCGCAGAGGTCGCGCAAAAAGGAGAGGGCGCCGAGGACTTCCGAGAGCCGGGTGATCTGCGGCTCATAGGGCGGCGGCGGGCGCTCGGGCCCGCTCGGCGCAGAACCTTCCGTCGCTGTCGTTCCGGACGCGGTGGGAGCTTGCGGCTTCGTCTGCCTCTGACCTGCGGCGTCTCGCTTGCGCGGCGGCGGGCGCTCGGGCCGCCGAGGCTCCGGCGCCCGATGCGCGCGCCGAGGACCGTCGAAGCCGCCGAACAGGAAATCGAAGGGGTCTTGAGCGACCGCCTCGCTCGTTAAGAGCGTCGCGACCGCCGCCGCAGCGACCGCCGCCGCCGCGCGCTTTGAATGCGCCGTCATGGGTAGAGCCGCTCCTTTCGCCAGGATTCGTCGGGCGCCGCCCGGTAAAAGCGGACGCGGTCGTGAAGCCTAAACGGCCGATCGGACCAGAATTCCATCGCGATCGGCGCAATTCGGAAGCCTCGCCAATAGGGTGGCCGGGGAATCGCGCCGAACGCATATTTGGCGGCGAAGGCGGCCACCGATTTTTCAAGCGCGAAGCGGCTCTCCAGCGGCCGCGACTGCTGGCTCGCCCAGGCGCCGATGCGGGAGTCGCGCGGCCGGCTGGCGAAATATTCGTCCGCCTCGGCGTCGCTGACCGGGCTGACGGGTCCACGCAGCCGCACCTGACGGCGAAGCGATTTCCAGTGAAAAAGCCCGGCCGCCTGCATATTTTCCGCAAGCTGGCGCCCCTTGGCGCTCTCGGCGTTGGTGTAGAAGACGAAGCCGGCGGGCGTCCATTCCTTCAGCAGCACCATGCGCGCGTCGGGCAGGCCGCCGGCGTCCGCCGTCGCCAGGACCATCGCCTCGGGATCGTTCGTCTCTTTGCCTTTCGCTTCCTCGAACCATTGCGCGAACAATGCGAAAGGCTCGGCGGCGTCGACAAAGTCACC
>JBFXJV010000139.1:0-8408 GCA_050174515.1 Methylocystis sp. | reverse complement strand
CCTCGGTGACGGTCAGATTGGGAAGCTCGATTTCGTCGAAGCTTCGATAGTCCATTGACCAGAAGACATTGCCCCAGGCTTCGTTCAGCGTTTCGGTGCGGCGATATTTGGCTTTCAACCATTGGCGAAACGCCTGCAGCGCCGACTGCGAATAGCTCAGCACCGTGTCGTGGCAGCCATATTCATTGTCGGTCTGCCATGCGGCGATGGCGGGATGGGCGCCGAAAATTTGCGCCAAACGTTCGACGATGCGGTCGCACTCCTGAGCATAGCCGTCATGGCTGAAGCAATAATGCCGGCGCGAGCCGAATTTGCGCGGTCGCCCGTCGGCGTCGAGCGCGATCATGTCCGGCATCTTGTCAACAAGCCATTTGGGCGGCGTCGCGGTCGGCGTTCCAAGCACGACCTTAAGCCCGGCGCGATCGAGCGCATCGATGGCGCGGGTGAGCCAGGCGAAATCATAGGCGCCGTCGCAGGGCTCCAGCCGCGACCAGGCGAATTCGCCGATGCGGACGAAGGAAAGACCTATCTCCTTCATCATGGCCGCGTCTTCGCTCCAGCGTGACTCCGGCCAATGTTCGGGATAGTAGCAAACGCCAAGGCGTTGACGTGTCATGCGCGGATTGTCATCTGATGTCCTTGTCATGCGTTCGATGCGGCGTCGCCTTGACGGTTTGATGACAATGGGACTGTGGCGGAATGGAATCGATCGAGCGCGATCTGATCGCCGCCTTCCGCCAGTGCTTCCAGCGTGAGCCGCGCCTGTTTCGGGCGCCTGGCCGCATCAACCTAATTGGCGAACATATCGATTACAATGACGGCTTCGTCATGCCGGCGGCGCTGGACCTGTCAATCTGGGCCGCGATCGCGCCGCGACCCGACCGTCGCCTGCGCCTGCGCTCGCTGATCATGGACGACATCGTTGAATTCGATCTCGACGATTCGGCGGGGCGGCCGCGCGGCGACTGGAGCGACTATATCCGCGGCGTCGCGATCTTTCTTGAGCGGGCCGGCTACAGGCTGAGCGGCGCCGATCTTGTCTTTAACGGCAATCTCCCGATCGGCGCGGGACTCTCGGCCTCCGCGGCGTTCGAAGTCTCGGCGGGCCTTGCGCTCATAACGATATCGGGCGCCAAGGTCGACAGAGTCGAACTCGCAAAGATTTGCCAGCGCGCTGAAAATCAATTCGTCGGCGTTCGCTGCGGCATCATGGATCAGTACATATCGTGTTGCGCCGTGGCAGGGAGCGCCCTGCTGCTCGACTGCCGCAGCCTCACTGCGCGGAAAGTCGCGATCGATCCGAAAGCGCGTCTTGTGCTGTGCGACACCATGGTGCGCCACCGGCTGGCGAGCGATGAATATAATATGCGCCGCGAGGACTGCGAGCGCGCGGTTGCGGCGCTGTCGACGCGGATCGCCGGCATAGCGGCGTTGCGTGATGTGACCTTCGATCAATTGATGCGATACGCCGATTCGATGCCGGAACTTGTGTTCCGCCGCGCCCGTCATGTCGTCGGCGAGATTGATCGTACGCTGCGCGCCGCCGCGGCGCTCGACGCGGGGGACCTCGAGGAATGCGGCCGACTGATGAATCTTTCGCATGACAGCCTGCGCGACGACTATCAGGTAAGCTGTGTTGAACTCGACCTGATGGTCGATATCGCGCGCGGCGTTCCCGGAGTCCATGGCGCGCGAATGATGGGGGGCGGTTTCGGCGGCTGCACCATCAATCTTGTCGATGGAACGCACGTTGAAGCTTTCACGCAGGCCATGGCGGAGAGATATCGATCAGCGACCGGCGTGACGCCGCCGATCATCGCCTGCGTTCCCGGTGCGGGCGCGGGTCCCGTGAGCCTATAGGAGCGGCGTGTGTCCTGGTTGAACAGCGTTTCGCATCGCCGATTGAATCAACTCACCGGCGAATGGATTCTCGTGTCGCCGCATCGCACGAGCCGTCCCTGGCAAGGTGAGGTCGAAAAGGTCCGCGACGCGGAGCGGCCCCGATATGATCCGTCCTGCTATCTCTGTCCCGGCGCCGAGCGGGCGAATGGCGAACGAAACCCGCCATACAGTGGCGTTTTCTCCTTCGACAATGATTTTGCCGCGCTCACGCCCAAGGCGTCAGCGCTGGATTTCCTACAAGACGGACTGCTTGTCGCCGAAGTAGAGCCCGGTCGCTGCCGCGTGCTGTGTTTTTCCGAGCGTCATGATCTGACGCTGCCGCGTATGAGCGTTGAAGAGATCGTTCCCGTCGTCGATGCGTGGCGCGAAGAAACCATGCGCCTTGGCGCCGACGACATGATCAATTACGTGCAAATCTTTGAAAATCGCGGCGCGGCGATGGGCGCGAGCAATCCGCATCCGCACTGTCAGATCTGGGCGACGCACAGCATTCCAAACGAAGCCGTCAAGGAAACGAAGCGGCAAAGCGCCTATCTCGAACGGAACGGCTCCTGTCTGCTCTGCGACTATCTGGCGCTCGAACTAAGCCGCGCCGAGCGGATCATATGCCGCAACGACCATTTCGTTGCGCTTGTTCCGTTCTGGGCGATCTGGCCGTTCGAAGCCATGGTGCTGCCGACAAGGCATATCGGCGTTTTCGACGATCTTACCGATGAGGAGACGCGGGCGCTTGCCGATATCCTGCGGCGCCTGACCATTCGCTACGACAATCTGTTCGAGACCGACTTTCCCTATTCGATGGGATTTCACCAGCGTCCCACCGACGGCGCGCGCCACGCCGGCTGGCATTTTCATGCGCATTTCTATCCTCCGCTGTTGCGTTCGGCGAGCGTGCGCAAGTTCATGGTGGGATTCGAAATGCTCGGCGAGCCGCAGCGCGACATCACGCCGGAAGCGGCGGCGGCGCGTCTGCGCGAGGTTTCCGACATCCATTATCTTGATCGTTCTTTGGGGTAAAAATTTTCGCGATTGATCGTCGCCGCGCCGCTGCTCATATAGCGCTGTAAGCCCACAAGGAGCGCCGTTCGCGGGAGGATCGGCGAAATGAGAAAAAGCGCGATCGCCGCCGAAGCGGCGGCGATGCTGGTTTTCGACGGAGCAAGCGTCATGATCGGCGGCTTCCTCGGCGTCGGCGCGCCGGATCGGCTGATCGACGCGCTCGTTGCGCGTGGCGCGCGAGGCTTGACCATCATCGGCAACGATACCGCCTATCCGACCGTGGGCGTCGGCAGGCTGATCGAGGCTGGCTGCGTCGCGCGCGTTTGCGTATCGCATATCGGCACCAATCCGACGACGCAGCGGCTGATGAGCGCAGGGCAGGTTGAAGTGGAGCTCATTCCGCAAGGCACGCTCGCCGAACGCATCCGCGCCGGCGGCGCAGGGCTTGGCGGCGTTTTGACGCCGACCGGCGTCGGAACGATCGTGGCGCAAGGCAAACGGATCATCGAGATCGACGGCGCGACTTATCTCATCGAAAATCCGTTGCGCGCGGATTTCGCACTGCTGCGCGCGCATGAAGCCGACTATTTCGGCAATTTGACCTATCGGCTGACGGCGACGAATTTCAATCCGATCATGGCCTTCGCCGCCGATTGCGTCATCGCCGAACCGGATGAGATCGTTCCGGTCGGAGTCATTCCGCCTGACGCGGTGCGCACGCCCGGCGCGCTCGTCACGCATCTCGTCGGCGGGGGGCGCTGATGGAAGCGAAGGAAATCATCGCGCGTCGCGTCGGCTTGGAACTGCGCGACGGCATGCTCGTCAATCTCGGGATCGGTCTGCCGACGCTGGTGGCGCGCTTCGTGCCGAATGGAATTTCGGTCGCCTTTCAGAGCGAGAATGGGCTGATCGGCTTCAGCTCGCCGCCGCCCGAGGGCATGGAGAATCGCAATCTCACTGACGCGGGCGGGGGATTCATTGCGGCGCTGCCGGGCGCCGCCAGTTTCGACAGCGCGACGAGTTTTGCGTTGATCAGAGGCGGCCACGTCGATTTGGCGGTGCTCGGCGCGCTGCAGGTCGACGCCTCGGGGCGTCTCGCCAGCTGGATGATTCCCGGAAAATTTACGCCGGGGATGGGCGGCGCCATGGACCTCGTTGCTGGCGCCAGGCGCGTGATCGTCGCCACGCAGCACGCCGCGAAAGGCGAGTCGAAAATCGTCGAGAGGCTCACTTTGCCGCCAACTTCGGCGCGGCGGGTCAGCCTCATCGTGACCGAACTTGCGGTGATCGAACCGACCGATGAAGGGCTTGCGTTGCGCGAACGCGCGCCAAGCGTAAGCGTCGCGCATATTGTCGCCTGTACCGGCGCGCGGCTGATTGTGCCGGAAGATACGCCAGAAATGCGTCTGGAGATCGACGAGCGAAAAGCGGCTCGAAACGTCAGCACTTGAGATCGGCGGCGCCCGCGGCCTGCGAGCGCGATTCCCAAAAATTCTGCGCAGCGGAAGAGCCCGATGCGATCGTGGTCGAAAAATGCCTGCGCGCGCATGCGAGCCAGCTTTCGAAGGCATGCAGACGCCAGTTCAAGGCGAAGGGCCGCTGAGCGGCGCTCGGCTTGTTGCGGCGCGATTTCGACCTGACTACAGTGCCGGGCAATGAATGACCCTGCAAAACGTTCCAGTGCGCTTCGCATATGGCTTGCCGCCGGCGCGCTGGCCTTATTCGGCTGCGCCGAAACCGCGTGCGCCGAGAGTTGCGGATCGTCGGCGTCGGGCTTCGGCCAATGGCTTGAAGACGTGAAGCGGGACGCCCGCGCGAATGGCGTCTCGCAGCGCACGCTCGACGCTGCGTTAGCGGATGTCTCTTACGATCATGCGGTGATCAGCCGCGATCGGGGCCAGCGGATTTTTCGCCAAAGCTTCGAGAAATTCTCCAGCCGTCTGGTGACGCGCCGCCGTTTGAGCAAGGCAAGGGCGCTGCTGCAACGCCATGCCGCGCTGTTGCGCCAGATCGAGGCGCGCTATGGCGTGCCGGGCCCTGTGCTGGTGTCGATCTGGGGATTAGAGACCGGCTTTGGCGCCGACAATGGGCGCTTCAAGACGATGCAGGCGCTGGCGACGCTGGCCTATGATTGCCGCCGCTCCGCGCAGTTCAAGGAGGAGCTGCGCAATGCGCTGATCATCGTCGAGCGCGGCGACATGTCTCCGGCGCAGATGCGCGGCGATTGGGCCGGCGAAATCGGCCAGACCCAGTTCATGCCGTCGTCCTATCTCAAATATGGCGTCGATTTCGACGGCGACGGCAGGCGCGATCTCATACGATCGACGGCTGACGCGCTCGCCTCGACGGCGAATTTCCTCAAAGGCAAGGGCTGGCGCACAGGCGCGGGCTGGTCGGAAGGCGAGCCTAATTTCGCGGTCTTCCTCGAATGGAACCAGGCGCGCGTCTACGCCAAGACCATCGCCTTGATGGCGACGAAGCTCGACGAGGGCCAATAGCGCCATATGCTGCGAACCGTCGCCTGCAAGCGCATGCGCCGGGCATCTTGCGCTGATAGACCGTCGCGCCTGCCGCGCGGAACGCCAGTGTTGAAGCGGCGCCGCCGCTCGATTTCCGCGCCCCGGCCGCCGCCGGCGCCGCCGACACGGTCGCGACGTTGACCAACCCCAAACGGGCGTCCAGAAGTCGACCGGACGAAGACGTTGTCATCTTCGATTGCACCAAAGAGCTGCGCCAATCGGACAAAAGGAAGGAGCCCTCATGAAAATCGACGATGTGCGCAAGACCGCCTTTGCGATGCCGCTTACGAGTCCCGCCTTTCCGCGCGGGCCTTACCGGTTCTTCAACCGCGAATACCTTGTGATCACCTATCGCACCGATCGCGAAGCTTTGGCGCGCGTCGTGCCTGAGCCTTTGGAGATTCGGGACGACTTGGTCAAATTCGAATTCATCCGCATGCCGGATTCGACCGGGTTCGGCGACTATTGCGAATCAGGTCAGGCGATCCCGGTCTATTTCCAGGGCAATCCAGGCCTGTATACGCACGCCATGTTTCTCAATGACGGGCCGCCGATCTATGGCGGCCGGGAATTATGGGGGTTCCCGAAAAAGCTCGCCAATCCCTCTCTGACCGTGGAACGCGACGCCCTTGTAGGGATTCTCGATTACGGCTCGATTCGGGTCGCCCGCGGAGTCATGGGCTATAAGCACAGCGCTCTCGACGGCGCGGACGTGCTCCGCTCGCTCACGCTTCCCAATTATTTGCTGAAAATAATTCCACATGTGGACGGGTCTCCCCGCATTCTCGAACTCGTTGATTATCGTCTTGAGAACATTACCGTGAAGAGCGCCTACACCGGGCCGGCGTCCCTTGAACTGAACGCGCATGCGCTGGCGCCGGTCGCGGCGCTGCCGGTGCGCGAGATTGTTTCGGCGACGCATGTCCTCGCAGACCTCACGCTCGGGCTCGGCAGGGTGGTTTATGATTATCTCGCCTAGAACGCGGCCGGCAAAAAAGTGGGAACCGGCCTTTCGCGTAAAGCGCGCTCTAAATTATTAGAATCGATCACGTTATCTGCGTTCAGGCGAATCCGCCTGAACGCAGCGCGATCTAAGGGGACTTTCCGATGGAGCTGAACGGCAAGGTTGCGTTGATCACGGGCGCTGCGAGCGGCATCGGTCATGGCATTGCGCAACGCTTTGCAAAGGCTGGCGGCAGAGTCTGCATCGCCGATCTGAACATCGACGCTGCAAAATCGGCGGCGGCGCAAATCGGCGCCAGCAATGTCGCCATTGCGGTCGCAATGGACGTCACCAATGAGGAGCAGGTGCGCGCTGGCGTTGACGCGGCCGCCAAGGCCTTTGGAAGGATCGACATACTCGTTTCGAATGCGGGCATTCAGATCGTTCATCCGATTGAGGAATTTCCCTTCGAGGAATGGAAGAGGCTCCTCTCAATCCATCTCGACGGCGCCTTTCTGACGACCAAGGCATGCGTGAAATACATGTATCCTCAGAAATCGGGCGCGCTGATCTATATGGGCTCGGTGCATAGCCATGAGGCGTCGCCGCTGAAATCCGCCTATGTCGCGGCCAAACACGGGATTCTCGGCCTCGCCCGAGTGATGGCGAAGGAAGGTGCGAAACATAATGTGCGCGCCAATACGATTTGCCCCGGCTTCGTGATGACGCCGCTGGTCGAAAGGCAAATTCCCCAGCAGGCGCATGATCTCGGCATCACCGAACAACGAGTCGTCGAGGACGTCATGCTGGGCGAGACCGTCGACAAGCAATTTACCATGATCTCGGATGTGGCCGAGGTTGCGCTCATGCTCGCCTCATTTCAGACGAATGCGCTGACAGGGGAATCAATCGTCGTCAGTCACGGCTGGTTTATGAATTAGCCGGCGAATCGCCGGACCTATTGGATAGGAGCCGCCAGCTACGAGGTCGCTCGCGCCAAGATTCCTTCAACAGCGAGTCGGGATTGCGAATCGAGCGGACGAATTGATAGATTTTCGCAGCTTCCGAGCCCGTTGAGGCTGACTAAACAACGTGGGTGCCAACGGGGAAAGCGGGCCTGTTTCAGCGTCTCGATCTCGAAACACGCCGCTTGTTTCCCCGCAGGATCTAATATCTCAAATGCGCCTTTAGATTCGGAGATATCGAATTGGAGGTATTGTGGCACACAATCTCCGGTCTCAAACACCAGAGCAGAATCCGACGAAACATAAAGATCTGCTGACCAACACTGTGGGCGGCGCCAGACATCGATCTTGTTTGAAATGTTCGGGACCAGAAAAACTGGCTTGGGCGCTTCAACCGGCGCCTTGCGAGGATAGCAGTCGAAAACGGCGTTGATCCAATATCTGGTGAAAGCCGGATTGGCGGGAACTTCATTCGCTCGAACATAGTTCTCCAGCTCGAGTTCATCTCTTCGAATGGGCTCATCGAAAGTTGGCCACATATCCCACCCGTCGCTAATAATTGGCGGTTGTTCTCCTGCCTTCGCGAAATATAGTTCAAACTCGTGATAGCTGACGCCCTGTCCGAAGCGATAAAGCGCTTCTTCCTTGTTCTCGCTAGAGATAATAGAATGAGCTTCCTTACGGGGCGAACGTTCGATATAGGCGAGCGCCAGTTCCGTCGGCAAGTTCTGAAAAAAATGCAAAAATGTCGAATGTGAATCATAACGTATCAGCCGGTTCGGCGTTTCACACACAATCAATAATCCTCCATCGCTTAGAGCGTCTCTCGCCGAGCGTAGGATGATCTCACGTTCGGCTAGAGTGAGGTGTTCAAAGACGGCGTACAGAATTATGCAGTCAAACTCGCAATCGATGCCAACAGAACGAGGGTTCTGCAGGGCGTCTACCGCGTTGCTAACCGTAAATGAAACGTTCGTTCGCTTTGTCAATGTCGCAAATTTATTTGCCAAGTCGATTGAGCTGCTTCCAATGTCAACGCCCCAATAACGATTAAATAAATTAGCCCACGCAAGCGCCTTT
>JBFXJV010000138.1:0-8426 GCA_050174515.1 Methylocystis sp. | reverse complement strand
CCTGGCGCCGCTGAATTTCTTTCGAGGGACGCTGCCCGAACGGGACATGCCGGCGCTGGCGCTGTTGACGTCGACCACGCTGCCGCTGGTCGTCGCGCTGACCTATCTCGGCGTCGGGAGAGGTCAGCTGGCGCCCGAGACGGCCACGGCGCTTGTCGGCGCCGCGATGGTGACCGTCACGGCCTTTCCGACGATGGCCCTGTGGCTTCGCGGCACGGAGCGCCAGTCTCGCTTCGAAAGCGCCGTATCGCTTGTCGTTCACGCCGTCGCCGATTGGTTCTCATCGCAGGCGTCCAGCGGACTGGCCAAATTTTCCCCGCAGTGGCGCGACGAACTGCATGGTTTTGAGCAGCGCGTTCGGGACCTGTTCAGCCGTTCGGCAAGATAGGGAGCGGGTCGCGCGCGTCAGCCGAGCAGGCCGCGCGTCTTCGGCGCGAGCGGATTGTCGGCGAGCGCGTTTGCGTCGGGGCGATCAGGCGCCGGATGATTGACGAGCGCTCCATAAAGTCCCTGGACGAAGCTTTCGTCGAGATCCTTGACGATGAAGACGATGCGCGTGCGCCGGTCCGCGTCGGGCCAGGCGTCGAGTCGATGCGGCGGGTGGAAGACATGCTGCACGCCGTGGATCGCCACGGGGCGCGACGGATCGTCGGCGAGCGCCACGATTCCCTTTACGCGCAACATGCGCGGCCCATGAGTGTGGCGCAGAAGATCGATGAAAATATCGAAGGAGGCCGGCGTCAGCGGCGCGTCGGACGAAAAGCAGAAGGCGCGGATATGCGCGTCGTGCCGGTTCGCGTCATGGCCGCGATGGCCATGATGGTCGTGCGCGTCGTGGCGGTGACCGTGGTCATGGTCATGGTCATGGTCATGGTCATGGTCATGTTCATGGTTCGTGTGCGCCTGCGCCGCTTCGACCGCTTCGGCGTTGAGCCATTCCTTCACGCGCGGCGTCTTGCACGCAGGATCATATAATCCGCAGTTGAGAAGCGCCTCCGGCGTCGCTTCGCCCGCGGCGGCGTCAAGCTGCAGGGCGCCGGGATTGAGACGCGCGAGCCGCGCCTTCAGCGCGTCGAGCCGCTCCGCGCTTTGCGGTAGATCGGTCTTGGCGATAACGAGCCGGTCGGCGACGGCGGCCTGTTTGACGGCTTCCTCATGCGCGTCGAGCGTCGCTTCGCCGTTGACGGCGTCGACGAGCGTGACGACGCCGTCGAGCCGATAGCGCATCATCAGATAGGGGTGATACATGATCGCGTGCAGGATCGGCGCGGGATCGGCGAGGCCGGTCGTTTCCAGCACGACGCGCTTGAACGGCTTGATCCGGCCGTTGTCGAGGCGCTTCAGCAGGTCTTCGAGCATCGTGACCAGATCGCCGCGGATCGTGCAGCACACGCAACCCGAACTCATCAGCACCATGTCGCCGTCGATCTTCTCGATGAAGAGATGGTCGAGGCCGATCTCGCCGAACTCATTGATGAGGACGAGCGTATCGGCGAGCGCCGGGGAGGCGAGCAGTCGATTGAGCAGCGTGGTCTTGCCGGCGCCGAGAAAGCCGGTAATGACGGAGAGCGGTATCGGCGGCGGCGCCGAACGCATCGAGCGACCGCCGGCGGTCGTGGTCAGATCATTCATTCAGAAGGGACTCGCGCCCGAGCAGGAAAAAGTTCCCGCTCGCGGATGGCGCGTATTTTCGCTGAAAACGCCGCGCGTTTCCAGAGCGAACGGCGCTTCTCGCGCTCAGCTATTGCCTGGCTCGGCGGAGGAGCGGACCTTCGGCGCGACCACGCGCTTCTGAGTTTCGGCGGCAGGCGCGGCGGTTCTCGGCTTGGAGGCTTTTTTCGACGCCGACTTTGGCTTCGGCGCCGGCGCGATCTCGCCTCCTTCAGCCCTGCCGGCGTCAGCTTTCGCGGCTTCGGCCTTGGCGGCCCTTGCCGCCGCCGCGCGCGCCGCCTTCCCAGCCTTTGCACGCTTGGCGCGGCGCAGCGTTACAGCGTCGGGCGCCGGTTTGCTGATCGGCGAAGCGTTCGCGTTGGCGGGCTCCGGCTGCGCCGCATAAGCGGTAAGATCGGTCTGCTCGCCGACGGGAGCGCCCGGCGCCCGCGTCCGGGCCACCGGCCCGACATAGCCCGGCGCCCGTCCGACATAGACGGTTACGGGCTCAAATCGCGGACGCGGCAGATGCGCGATTTCTTTGGCGTTCATGTGCGGCTGCTGCCGCGCGCCATTCAGCGCGTCGAGCAGCGGAACGCCTGAGCCGACCGGTACCGATGCGTCTTCGATTTCCGCCATGAATTCGGCAGCAGTGGAGCCGCGATGATGACACACGGCCTCACGCAGGTCGGGCGCGGCAGTGGGGCCCGAAGACGGCAGCGAAGCGAGCGAGGCGACGGCCGCGCCGCTCTGGAAGCCGCGATCGAGCAGGGCCGCGATTTTCGCCGTGCGCAGAATGGGATTGGGCGCGCCGAGGACGACGGCGATCAACCGCCGGCCGCCGCGACTGGCGGAGGCGACAAGATTGAAGCCGGCTGAGCAGGTGAATCCCGTCTTCATGCCGTCGGCGCCGGGATAACGGCCGAGTAGATGGTTGTGGGTGGGAATGATCTGCTTGCCGAGCCGCATTGCGCCGATGTTGAACAGATTGGCGTGCTCGGGAAACCGCAGGTAGAGCGCGCGACCGAGAATCGCGAGATCGCGCGCCGACGTGACCTGCCGCTGATCGGGGAGGCCGTTGGGATTGTGCCATACCGACTGCGTCATGCCGAGCGAAGCGGAGGCGCGGTTCATCTCGTCGGCGAAGGCTTCGACTGAGCCGGACACGCCTTCGGCGATGGCGACCGCGATGTCATTGGCCGATTTCACCATCAGCATGACGAGCGCGTTGTGCAGGGTGACTTCCGAACCGGCCCTGAAACCCATCTTGGAAGGCGCCTCGCGGCAGGCGCGCGGCGACATCATCACCGGCGTGTCGAGCGAGATCCGGCCCTGGCGCACCGCTTCGAGCGCGACATAGGTCGTCATCAGCTTCGTCACGGAGGCGGGATACCAGGAGGCGGTCGCCTGATCATGCGAGAGCACTGCGCCGGAAGAGACATCGATGACAATCGACGGCGTCGCCCGGGCGGGCGCTTCGGCGCCGAAAGAAATCAGCAGTGCTGTGGCCGCCGCGATCAATGTGGACTTTGAGAAGATCATCCGCTTAGCCCCATGACCGGTCGCTCCAAGGCGCGGGATCGCATGAAACGCCGATTATATAATAGCGCCCTGGGCGCTCAGCCGGGATAGGCCGAGAATAGGGCGATTCGGGGGCGCCGTTAGCGGATGGTTAACCGTAGTTCTTAAGAAAAGGCGCGGCTGCGGCGGTCACTGCTTTCGGCGCGCGAGCTCCGGCTCGACGAGCTGGTATTTGATCAGGAACTTCAGCGCGCGACTCCAGGACTGATCGGTTTCGCCGCGCAGATCGGTTTGTGAGGCATGCGCCAGCGCCCCCGTGCGCGCGTCACGGATGCGGATGTCGAGATTTTGCTCCATCACGCTGATTTTTCTAAAAAAGCAGACGAAGGACAAATCCGCGCCAAGCGCGAGGGCGATATCGGCGTCGCAGCCGTTGCATTTGCGCAGCCAGTGGTCCTTGACCCTCTGGTCGGTCGAAGCGCCGCCATCGACGACTTCGAACAGCCCGGACTGAGACAGGAGGTCCCGTGCGAGCGCGGTCATTCTTTGAAGGCGGGCGGTTTCCTCCGGACTTTCTCCGGCGATCGGTCCGCCGGCGGAAAAATCGTCGAGTTCAATGTCGAAGACGGCGAGCTTCAAGCGCGCAGATGGTTGCGCCTGAGCCTGCGCGCCGCCGATCGCGACTGCGATCAGCGCCTTCGAAAGGAAATGCGTCAGCGTCTTTTTACTCATCGCGAAGCTCCGCTCTTCATCCAAGGAAGGCGTAGCTTCTTCAAGGCGCGACGGGCTTCTGAGGATCGCCCCGATCGGATCGGGCAATATTCCTTTATGGCGCGGATCGGGCCGCGGGCGGGTCCCCGACCACTCCCGCGCCGATCGCCAACCAGACGAGATGGGCGTCGGTGCGGGCGCCGATCTTCGCCTTGATCTGATAGTGGTAGTTTTGAACCGTTTTCGGACTGAGATTGAGAATCGCGGCGATGTCCTCGGTGGTTCGGCCCGACGCGACAAGCCGCAGGATTTCGGTCTCCCTCGGGCCAAGCTCATCGACGAGCGCGCGACCCGCGCCCAATCGCTCCGCAGCGATTTCGCGCGCGACGTCATCGCTGAGCGCCCGGCCGCCCTTGGCGATTATCGCGACGGCGCGAAGCAGCTCGGCTGCGTCGCTGCTTTTCGTGACATAGCCCGAGGCGCCGGCCTCGAAGGCTTTCAGCGCGAAGGCCGCGCCGCCATGCATCGTGAAGATCAATATGCGGGCGCTCTTGTCCCACTGCCGGATATGGCGCACCGCCTCAATGCCGCTCGCGCCCGGAAGAGACAGGTCCATGATTACGATGTCGGGCGAAACCCTGCGATAGGCCTGATAGGCCTGTGCGGCGTTCCCGGCTTCGGCGACGATCCTGTAGCCTGGCTGGCGCTCCAACAGCCGGCGATATCCCTCTCGAACGATCGGGTGGTCGTCGACGAGAAGAATCGTGATCATGCGACCGCGAGACCTCTCCTCGGCGCGGGTCCGACCGGGATCAGCGGCAGGCGCGCAACGACGCGGACGCCGCGCGCGGCGTCGCTGATCGAAAGACTTCCGCCGAAGGCCGCGATGCGCTCGCGAATGCCGAGAATGCCGTGGCCGGAAGCGGTCGCGAGGCGCGACGCGTCGCCGCCGCCGTCGTCCTCGACCGTCAGCGCCACGAGCCCATCCATCGAAGCGGCGCGCTCGACGCGCAGATAAACGTTCTTCGAATCGCCGTGCCGCATGGCGTTTGTCAGACATTCCTGGGCGATGCGATAAAGACTGGTCGAAATCGCATGCGGCAGCTCGGAAAGGTCGCCGAGAAGTCTGAGATGGACGACGGCCTTTCGCTCGGTCTTGGCGTTCCAGCTGGCGGCGAGCTGAACGAGGCACGCCTCGAGTCCGAGCTCCTCAAGATCTTGCGAACGCAGCCGGGCGAGCGCATCTCGAAGCGTCGTCATCATGCGCTTGGCGACGCGGGCGATGGCGCGCGCGTCCTCCACGACGCCAGAGTCGGTCGCGGTCGCCGCCGGCTCGATCGAGCCGGCGAAGGCGAGGGTCGCCGGCAGGCATTGGCCGAATTCGTCGTGAAGGTCGCGGGCGGGGGCGCGGCGCTCCTCCTCCTGAACCTCGAACAGCCGCTTGGTGAGCGCAGCGCGCTCCGCCGTGGTTTGCGCCAGCCGTTCGGCAAGATCGTTGACGGCGCGCGCAATCAGTCCGAACTCGCCTTTCCTGACGGCGTTGAGCCGACTGTCGTAATTCCCTTGCTCCAGCTGGCGCAGTCCCTCGACGATGGCGCGCGTCGGCGCCAGAGCATGGACGATGGCGACGGCGGCGAGCGCGCAAATGCAAATCGCCATCGAGGCCGCGACGCTCACGATGATCGAGATTTGCCGCCAGGCCTGCCGGATCGCCGCGTCCGGATCCGCCCTGACGACGATCGCGCCGGTTTCCGGCTGGCGCACCGTCAAGGGGCGGACGATCGGCGCATGCGCGCCGAATATCGACTGATAGGCGGTCGAAAACCATGCCGGCGCCGCCGCGCCGACGCCTTCCAGCTGGCTGCAAAGCGTGCGCGGCGCTTCCTCTCCCGGCGCATAGCTGATGCATATGCCGGGCGAGACGAGCTTCAAGGTCGCAAGCGACTCCCAATCCGGACGGGGCAGAATATTGTCGCGACGCATGCTGCCGCGCCACAAAATGGCGCGCCAGTAGAGATTCTCGAGTTGATGCGCGACGCGCTCCGCCGACGTCGCCGCTTCGGTTTCGATCGCGCGATGGGCGTCGATCATCACCCAGCCCGCCGTCAGCGTGAGGCAGAGAAGGGTGATGCCGACAAGCTGCGCGACGAGCCTGATGATCAACCGCATTGGCGTATTCCTTGCTGCGGGGATATGCCTCTCAGTAGAACAGGAATTCGAAGGAGCGCCAATGCGCTCCGACCCTTTCGGCCATAGATCGGGCAATTTGCCCGTGCGGCGTCAGCCGATTTGAGTTCCTTGAAATTTTCGGCGCGGCCAGAGGGGATATGCTAATGTAAAGCCTGGACGAAAACGCCAGCGACGCTTGGGGCCGGCCGGCGAGGGGCCCATGCGTCTTCGCGTCTTCGTGCGCCCATGGACTCCGGCTCGTGATCGAAAAGCTCGAATTCCTCATCGCCGTCGCAAAAGAGAAAAGCTTTTCGCGCGCCGCGGAAATTTGCGGCGTCACCCAGCCGACGCTCTCGGCCGGCGTCAAGCAGCTCGAAGACTCGCTGGGCGTATTGCTCGTCAACCGTTCCTCGCGCTTTCACGGACTGACGCCGGAAGGCGAGCGCGTGCTCGAATGGGCGAAGCGCATCGTCGGCGACGCGCGGGCGATGCGCCAGGAAGTCCGCACGCTCAAGGAAGGCCTTGCCGGCCAGTTGAAGATTGCGGTCATTCCGACGGCGCTCGGCATCGTTTCGGCGCTGACCACGCCCTATCGCGAGAAACACCCGGGCGTTCGATTCTCGGTGATTTCCGCTTCGTCGAGCGAAGTGCTGACGATGCTCGACAATCTCGATATCGACGCCGGCATCACCTATCTCGACAATGAGCCGCTCGGCCGCGTGCGCACGGTGCCGCTCTGCTCGGAGCGCTACCGGCTCTTAACCTTCGCGGACAAGCCGCTCGGCGACCGCGAACGCGTGACATGGGCAGAGGTCGGCCGCATCGACCTCTGCCTGCTGACCCCGGATATGCAGAACCGCCGCATCGTCGAGCAGCTCATTCGCAAGGGCGGCGCGGAGCCCGCGCCGGCGCTGGAATCGAACAGCGTGATCCTGCTCTTCGATCACGTGAAGTCCGGCCGTTGGGCGACCGTGCTGCCGGAGAAGCTCGCCAAGACGCTGGAGATTGCGCCGCCGTTGCGCTCGATCCCCATCGTCGAGCCGGAGGCGGTCCATGAAATCGGCCTCGTCGCCCCCCAGCGCGAGCCGGTGATTCCGCTGGTCGCAGCGCTGGTCTCCGAGGCGAAGAAGCTCGCCGAAAGCCGAGCGCTTGGAGATTGATAGGCTTGGCCTATCGCATAACGAAGGCTCGCTATTGATCGCGCCCCGGATTTCCGGCACTGTCCTCGGAACCAATCCAAAAAGGGCGACCGTTATGCGCAACGCCCTGGACTGAAAGGGAAGAAATGGCTGGCGCTGCTCAGTATAGCGAAGAGCGCGCGCGGGAGATCATCGCCGCTCATATGGGTCTTGAAGGGCCCGCGATGCCAATTCTGCACGCGCTCCAGGAAGAATTCGGATATGTGCCGGACGCCGCCGTCAAGCAAATGGCCGAGGCGCTCAATATTTCTCGCGCCGAAATGCATGGAGTCGTCACCTTTTACCACGACTTCCGGCGCGCGCCGCACGGCCGCCACACCCTCAAACTCTGCCGCGCCGAATCCTGCCAATCGATGGGAGCGGAACAGCAGGCGCAGGCCTTCCTCGACAAGTTGAAGCTCGACTGGGGCGGAACGACGCCGGACGGCGCTCTGACGGTTGAGCCAATCTATTGTCTGGGTCTGTGCGCGCACAGTCCGTCAGCGCTCTTTGACGGCGAGCCGATCGGCTGCGTCGACGCCGAAAGGCTCGATGAAATCGCCGCGGAGGCGCGCGACTGATGACAAAGGTTTACATCCCGCTCGACATGGCCGCCGTCGCGATGGGCGCCGATAAATTGGCCGTCGCCGTGGCGAGTGAAGCCGCCGCCCGCGGCGAGACTGTCGAGATCGTACGAAACGGCTCGCGTGGAATGCTCTGGCTCGAACCCCTGATCGAGGTGGAGACTCCCGCGGGCCGTGTCGGTTATGGGCCTGCCAAGGTCAAGGACGTCGCCTCGCTGTTCGACGCGGGTTTTCTCTCTGGCGGCGCCCATGCGCTCTCGATCGGCAAGGTCGACGATCATCCCTGGATGACCCGGCAGAACCGCATCACCTTCGCGCGCTGCGGCGTCATCGACCCTCTGTCGATGGATGAATATGAGGCGCACGGCGGCGGCGCCGGGCTCGCGCGCGCCTTTCAGATCGGTCCGGCGGCGACGATCGAGGAAATCACGAAATCCGGTTTGCGCGGCCGCGGCGGCGCCGGATTCCCGACCGGAATCAAATGGAAGACGGTCGCCGATGCGCCCGCCGACCGCCGCTATGTCGTCGTCAACGCCGACGAGGGCGACAGCGGCACATTCGCCGACCGCATGATCATGGAAGGCGATCCGCTCTCGCTGATCGAAGGCATGAT
>JBFXJV010000137.1:0-8460 GCA_050174515.1 Methylocystis sp. | reverse complement strand
ATGCCCGGCGCGACGACCGCGAGCGAGGTGTTCTTCGATGCGGCGATCGAGCGAAACGACGTCATGATGCCCCAGACCGTGCCGAAAAGCCCCACGAACGGGCCGGCGGACGCCACGGTCGCGAGCACCAGCAGATTGGATTCGAGCTTCTCCACTTCGCGGGCGATGGACACGTCGAGCACTTTCTCGATGCGCGCCTGCAGGCCCATGAATGAGGCGCTGGCGCCCGACTGAAAGGAACGCTTCCATTCCCGCATCGCCGCGACGAAAAGCGTCGCCATGCCGGTCTGCGGCCGTTCGGAGAGTTTGCCGTAAAGCTCCTCAAGCGAATTGCCCGACCAGAAATTCTCCTCGAAACGGTCCATGGACCGGCGCATGCGCGCAAAAAGCAGCGACTTGTCGATGATGATCGCCCAGCACCACACCGATGCGGCGAGCAGCCCGAGCATGACGGCCTTGACGACGATATGCGCGCCCCAGAACATGGTCCAGATGGTGATGTCGGGTGCGGCGAGCGGAGCCGCGGCGATCTCGGCTGGATTCATGATTTGTCCTTGAGTCAGCGGACGCTCTGCGGCTGCTTTGGCTGCGACGCCCGGTCTATCGCCCGCAATTTCGCCATTTGTGGGGCTGCGGTGCGGCGCACAACAAACCATAGCGGGGAGGCGTTAACAAGCCGTAAGGGTTAAGCGACTGGGGAGTTCGCGTTCTAGAACTGGTAGCGCGCGAATCTCCTTCCGCATCGGGAGCGGAACCATTCTAAAGGCTCTCGCGTTATATTTAGACTTAAGCGTTGCATACGACAGTCATATTCTACGGAGATTTCAGATGACCGACGAAGCATTGCCCAACTCCATAGTCACCTGGATAACGGGTAAGGGCTGGAGTTCGCATCACGATCAATGGCATTTTGAGCGTCGCTGGGATTATTGGCATGCGCTAGCAACCCAGCCGGAGCATCCCCCATGGATCGATCAAATGATCGCCGACGCAAACGCTAAAGGCTGGACGCGCGCGAGCGTTCAGGAAGGGTCGCCGGGCAACGGTGAAGACTTTCTCTTCATGCATCGAGCGATGTTTCAACTGTTGAACGACAATTTTCCTCAGCACGCACATTTTTTTCGTGGGTGGCATTCGCCTCCGCAAGAACAGGAAGATCCGGAAGATCCGGTCTCGGAAGATCCAAATAATCCAGCTACAGGCGCATTCAATGACCACTTGAAAAATGCGATTCGGAAAATCGAGGCGCGCACGCCGGTACTTGGTGACGATGATGCGTTTGGCTTGTTCACCGAAACAAATTTGAAGCCAACACCAGGCGATCCATTGGCTCGAAATCCGGATCTGGAAACTGGTATACATAACTACTTGCATAATCGTTGGATTGATCCGAATAGCCCTGTCAATCTTGGCGATCCCCGCGTCAATCATTTGAATACGCGTTTTTGGAAGTTGCATGGATGGATCGACCATCAGTGGTGGAGGTTTCGTCGCAGTAAGGGCTTTGACGATGGCTCTACCGACTATCAAGCGAAGTTGAGATTCTATCTGGAGATGATGAATCGTGACGCTCACTTGGAGCACTTTGCGGAGGTTGCGCGGAACATTGGACCTATTGCAACCCGAAACGTATTTGCATTCGACGTCTTTCCATAGAATTCGTCGGGAGTTTTGGGAGTCTAACAGTAAGTAGCGATTCACTCATTGAGCCGCCAAATCCACCAGCCCTTATGCTGATAGACGAGGGAGAGCCGCGTCGGCGGCGCGGGCAGGGAGGTGGAAAACGGCAGCAGCCGCGCGATCAGCCGGTCGCCGTCGCTCTTGCGCGCAAAATAATGCAGCCGCGTCGCGCCGCCGATCGGCTCCACGGCGAAGGCGCCTTCGATCTTTTCGTCGCGCAGCCATTGCTGGGCGGATTTGATGAGACCGTGCGAGACGCCGGTCGCGGCGAAATCCTTATAGGCGATCGAGAGCTTTTGCGGGCGCACGGCGGCGAGCCGCCACACGTCGGAGATGCGCACCGCGACATAGGCGGGCTTGCCGTCGGCGAGCTTCTTCAAAGTTTCGCTCGCTCGCGCTTCGTCGGAGTCGAGCAGCGCGTCGATGAAGCGCGTGAAGACGTCGACGGACGACGCGGGAACCCCAGCGCCCCAGCGCGTGCGTTCCGGCGCCGCCGCCGCCAACCAGGCGGCCGGCAGCAGAAGCCCGCGCGCCTGGGAATCGTCGAGCGGCGCGTCACGGCCGGCGACAAGCCGGATCGCGCGCGAAAAATCCCACCAGGCGAGCACGACTGCGTCCCGCGGAACATGTTCGCGGATTGCGGCGAGGACCTTCGTCGCATCCTCGGCAGAAAGGTCGGAGAAAAAGATCGGCTCCGTCACCTGATTACGCCACAGAAGCGGCGTCAGCCGACCCGCATCGCCGCTCGCGATGACGCCATCGGCGATGAACTTGCGTTGATCCTTTGCCGACACTTCGATCTGCTGAAGCCGATCGGCGCCGATGCCGAAGCCTGCAACCTCCTTCGCCGCTTCCGCCGATATTGGGGCGAGCCGCGATTCAAACAGCGCCGTCGGATTGAGCCCGGCGTAGATCGCCCAGCCGAGCAGAGTGAAGCCGAAGACGATGAGGGCGACGCCGGCGACAAGCCGGATGCGAGGAGTCATGCGCGTCCACTGTCAAAGGTCATGCCGTATCCGAATGTCATTCCCGCGAAAGCGGGAATCCAGAGCGACCGCGAAATGTTTCGCAGAATGCCCCCGGATTCCCGGTCGCGCTGTCGCGCGCCGGGAATGACATCACGGTTTCAATGACGCCGTTCTCTCACCCGCCCTTGCGCTCGCGGCGCATGAGCAGGCCGGCGCCGGCGAGCATGGCCAGGAGTCCCAGACCGCCCGCCCAGGCGCGACGCGTCGAAGAGTCGAGATCGAGGTCGCCGCGCTTCTGGCCTGCGATGCGCTTCAGTTCGGCGCGAATCTCCGCCGCCTCGCGAAGCTTCGTATCCTCATCGTTGATCTTCGCCGCTGCGCCGATGAGCTGCGACCAGCCTTCGGTATAGGTGTAGCCGCCGGGGTTCATATGCGCGAGCCCCTTATAGTGCTTGATCTGATGGTGCTCCCACATGTCCGCGAAGACATATTCGATGGCGCTCGGATTATTGCCCTTCTGCCAGAAGAGCTGGAAGAAGCCGCCCGGGTCATCCTTCTCTGGCGGCGGCGGCGCCGGACGGTTCGTCGTCTGGCCCGGCAGCAATTTGTCGTTGTAGAGCTTCACCAGAACGCTGCGCGCCTTTTCGGTGATGTCGAGGCCGGAAATGATCCCCTTGTCCATGCCGTCAAGATAGGCGCGGGCAAAACTGTCGGAGTGACAGTTCGAGCAGGTCGACACCCACGACTCCTTGCGCTGCGTGAACCAGGGATGATTCAAGTTTTCGGCGATCTTGGGCATCGGGACAAAGGCCCAGCGCGCCTTGCGCACCATGTTGTGCGTGAACTTGCCCTGATATTCCATGTGACAGAAGGCGCAGGTCGGGGCGTTCATCTTGCCCTTTTCCATCGCGTCGGCGAGGCGAAAGTTCCAGTCCCACGTGTCGCCGCGCGTCTGATAGATCGTGCCGTGCTTCGAGAGCATGTAGCCTTCGAATTCATTGTGATCGACGCCATTGTGGCATTGCGCGCAGGCCTGCGGCTTGCGGGCTTCGACCGCCGAGAATTCATGGCGCGTATGGCAGGAGTTACATGTCGTCTGCGGCGTGTGGCAGAAGGTGCAGCCTTCCGCGACTTCGCGCTGGTCCATCGCCGCCCAGACGGCGTTCTCGACATTGGCCTTGTAGGAGAGCGCATGCGACGGGTGGCCCGGCTTCCATTGCTCCTGCGGCCAGGTGAAAGTGTCGCGTTCCGATTCGCGTTCGGCGAATTGCTGCACATGGCATTGGCCGCAGGCGGCGGCGTCGGGCATTGTCAATTCGGTCTTGTGCTGGCCGTGATCCTTGCCGACGCCCATGTGGCAGTCGATGCAGCCGACCTCCTTTAGGGTCTCGCCGGCTTTGAGCGTCCCCATCGAGCGGAGATTGTTCTCGACCTCCGTGATCATCGCCTTCTTATAGGCGCGCGGATCCGAATCCGGCAGATTGCGGATGGCGTCGAGATTGCCGTGCACGCTGCCTTTCCAGCTGTGCGTCCATCCGGGCGTGACTTGGCTATGGCATTCGACGCAGTCGCCGCGCTTGGCGTCGATTTCGATCGACTGCGGCGGCTTATAGAAATCATGCGGATTGAGATATTTCGAGATCGGTATCGGCTCCCAATATTTCGAGAGCGACCCTTTGCCGGCGCCTTGCGATTCGTCGTAATAGCGTTTGGTCAGCGCGTCATAGAGTTCCTTGGGCGAAGCGGTTTTCGCGAGACCAAGGGCCTTGAAGGTTTCATCCGGCGTTTCCGCCAAGACCGGAGAACTGACGGCAATGGTCAGTATGGGCGCGAGGATCAGCGCAAGGCGAGCCGCGAAACAAAAAAATCTTCTCAAATTCAGCATGCTTCCTCGCCCTTTCTGCGTCTGGCTGCATTCTCGGCTCCGGCGCGATGAGTGGAAAGGACCACAGCCATGCCCGCGAATGAGGCCACCCCCCTGGCTTCCTTGTCGCCTCGTCAGGGCGATTGGCGACGGTAAATAATAGAACGCCATGGCGACGCGCGCATTCCCCTCCGCCTTACGAACCGCCGAGGCGCCGCCCGGCATGCGACTTTACGCGATCGGCGACATTCATGGCCGCGCCGATCTTCTGCACGCCTTGGCCGAGGCGATCGCCGAGGATCTCGCCGCGCGCCCCTGCCGACAGGCGGTCACGATTTTCGTCGGGGATTATATCGACCGCGGGCTCGGCTCCAACGGCGTTTTGAAGCGCTTGTCGTCGGGGGATTTTCCGACGCCGATCGTCGCGCTGCGCGGCAATCACGAAGAAGCGCTGTTGCGCTTTATCGACGACGCGGAATCGCTCGACGACTGGGTCGGCAATGGCGCGCTGACGACGCTGCATTCCTATGGCGTCGACGCCGGCAGGGAAGTCGCGATCGGGGGCGCGTCGCGGGTTCGCGTTAAATTTCTCGCGCATTTCCCTCAGGAGCATCGCCGTTTCCTCGAAGAAACAAGGCTTTGGACCGAGTATGGCGGCTATTTCTTCTGCCATGCCGGCGTGCGGCGGAGCCACCTGCTGCATCTGCAGGACCCGCATGATCTGATGTCGATCCGCGAGGGGTTTCTCGACGACGAGCGCTCCTTCGGCAAGGTGATCGTGCATGGGCACACGCCGCATCGTGACGTCGAGGATTTGCCGAACCGGATCAATCTGGACACCCAGGCGTTCAAGACCGGGGTGTTGACGGCAGTGGCGCTGGAGGGCTTCGAACGGCGGTTTATTCAGACCGCGTGAGTCAGCCGATGCGCAGTTCGAAAGCGTTTTCGAGATGGCGCGGCAGCCGGCCCGGCGCGAGAAAAATCGCGTCGGCGCGCAGCGTATAGCTCATCGCCCAGGGGTTTGCGGCGAGCCAGCGGCCTGCCGCCTGCGAGAAGCGCCGCTGCTTTTGCGGCGTGATGGCGATGGCCGCGTCTTCAAGGGCGCCGCGCGCCTTCACCTCGACGAAGACGATGGCGCGGCCGCGCCGGGCGACGATGTCGATCTCCCCCCCATGCGCGCGAAAATTGCGCGCGAGAATCTGATAGAGCCGCGCCCGCAGCCACAGCGTCGCCGCCGTCTCGGCGCGAAGCCCGTAAACATAGGCGGCGCGGCGGGCTCTATCTTGTCCCATCGATGCCTCGAGAAGGGGCGCGCTTTCCTTCTCCCGTGGGGAGAAGGTGGCCCGGCGAAGCCGGGTCGGATGAGGGGTTACAATATCTATCGCAAGGTTGTTACCCCTCGCCCGGCTGCTTCGCGGCCAACCTCTCCCTAAAGGAGAGGGTTACTTCCCCCGCCCAGCCGTGAGCTCCAGCGCCCGCGCATAAACCTGGCGGCGAGGTTTGCCGGTCGCGGCGGAAACGACGCTCGCCGCGTCCTTTACGGAATGGGCTGTAAGCGCTTGTTCGATTCTGGCGTCGAGATCGGCGGCCGAGGCCTGCGCCGCGCCGGCGCCGGGCGGGGCGACGAGCAGCACGATTTCGCCTTTCGGCGGCTCCTCTTCGGCGAGCGCCGCAGCAAGCTCGTCGAGCGGTCCCCGACGCACCGACTCAAACATCTTGGTCAGTTCGCGGGCGATCGCGGCGTCGCGTTTGCCCAGGACGGCCGCGCAGTCGTCGAGCGTCTCGACCAATCGCCGCGGGCTTTCGAAAAACACCAGCGTGCCGGGAATATGCGCGAGTTCGGCAAGCCGCGCGCGGCGCGGGCCGCTCTTGTGCGGCAGAAAGCCTTCGAAAAAGAAGCGGTCGGTCGGCAGTCCGGCGACGACCAGCGCCGCAAGCACCGCGGACGGCCCCGGCACCGACGTGACATGCACGCCTTTCTCCAGCGCCTCCTGAACCAGCCGAAAACCGGGGTCGGAGACGAGCGGCGTGCCGGCGTCGGAGACGAGCGCGAGCTTCGCCCCGGCCTCGAGGCGCGCCAGAAGATGCGGGCGAATGACCCTGGCGTTATGCTCGTGATAGGCGACGAGCGGCGTCGAAATCCCGTAATGGGCGAGGAGAGTTTTGGTGACCCGCGTATCCTCGGCGATCACCGCGTCCGCCGCCGCCAGCGTGGACAGCGCTCGAAAGGAAATATCCTTCAGATTGCCGATTGGGGTCGCGACAAGGTGCAGTCCGGGCTCTATTCTTTCCGCTTCGGCGCGAAGGCCGAAGGCGGCATAATTCGCAGCGGGCGGGGGAGAGGCCTCGATGGTCATGCGAGTCGCCGATCGTTGTTCTTTTTAAGATACCAAACGTTCTTTATATAGGACCAGCGCTGGCTGCGCGCCAGCCGCAATTCTTCCAAATGGCCCGTCTATTGACTTTCCGCCAGGGACTCGGACCTTAGCGCAAATGAGCCGCGCCATGGCGAAAGCCTTCGGCGCAGGGGGGATAGGATGCCGACATTGTCTTCTCACGGGCGCGCCGAAGCGCCCAGGCGCCGAGCCGTGATGAAACATGCCGCGCTTCTCGGCCTCGCGGCGCTGCTTGGCGGCTGCAATCCGATCAGCGGACCCTGGTCGTCCGGCAGGCGCGACCTGAAGTTGAGCGCCTCGACCCAGACCACCAGGCCGGCGGAAGGGGAAACCATCGGAACCGGCGCGGTGAAAATCGCGCTGATCGTGCCTTTGACGGGGCCGTCGGGCCCGTCCTCGGTGGGCGGGTCGCTGTTGAACGCCGCCAAGCTCGCCTATGCCGACAGCGGCGAGAACGACGTGACGATCCTCGTCAAGGACGATCACTCGACGCCGTCGGGCGCGGCGGCGGCGACTGAGACGGCGATCAGCGAGGGCGCGGAAATCATTCTCGGTCCGGTGTTCGGCGCCGGCGTCAAAGAGGCGGGACGCGTGGCGCGCGCCGCCAACAAGCCGATGATCGCCTTCTCCACCGACTCATCGGCGGCCAACCGCGGCAGCTATCTCTTGTCCTTCGCGGTCGAAGGCTATGTCGATCGCGGCGTCAGCTTCGCCTCGCAGCGCGGCAAGAAGTCGATCGCCGCGCTCGTTCCCGAAAACGACTATGGCACGCTGGCGATGGCGCAGTTCCAGCAGAGCGCCGCGACCCATGGCATCCGCGTGCCGGTGATCGAGCGTTACAAGCCGGGCGCGTCAGGCGAGTCGGTGAAGCGTCTGGCCGCCGCGCGCGATCAGTTCGACGCGCTGTTCATTCCCGAGCAGGCCGAAGCCATGCAGGCGGTGTCGAAGGAACTCGTCGCGAACGGCATCGACTCGAAGAAGGTGCAGATTTTCGGCACCGGCCTGTGGAACGACGCGCGCACGCTGAACCTGCCTGCGCTGCAGGGCGCCTGGTACACCGCGCCCGAGAACGCCGGCTTCAACGCCTTCGCGCAGCGCTACAAGGCGAAATACGGCTCGGACCCGGCGCGCGTCGCGACGCTCGCCTATGACGCGGTGTCGCTCGCCATCGCGCTGTCGCGCTCGCAGGGTTCGCAGCGCTATTCGGAAAGCGTGTTGACCAATCCGTCCGGATTCAACGGCGCCGACGGCGTCTTCCGCTTCAGGCCGGACGGCGCCAATGAGCGCGGCCTGTCGGTGCTGGAAATCGGCGGCGGAACGGCAAAGATCATCTCGCCGGCGCCCCGCAATTTCACTGGGAACGGGGCGTAGGGCGTTCTCCTTCTCCCAAAGGGAGAAGGTGGCCCGGCGAAGCCGGGTCGGATGAGGGGTTACGTTCGCGCCGCTGTAAGCGACAAAGAACCGAGCGCAGCTTTGCGTAATTTCCCGCGAGGGGAACCCCTCACCCGGCTGCTTCGCAGCCACCCTCTCCCTATGGGAGAGGGTTGCGCCC
>JBFXJV010000136.1:0-8471 GCA_050174515.1 Methylocystis sp. | reverse complement strand
ACGCCGATCGATTTCCGGATGGGCAAAATCGTCATCAAGGTCGAAGCGACGCCTGAGCATGGCATGGCGACCATTTGGGACGCCGACGTGCTCATTTGGGCTGCTTCCCAGATCGTCCAGGCGCGCGACAATGGCTTGAAAACATCGCGCCTGATGGCGACGACTCCTTATGAGATTCTGACGTTCATCGGGCGCACGACGAGCGCGCGAGATTATCAACGGCTGAAGGCCGCGCTCGATCGGCTGCAGTCGACAAGCGTCGCGACATCCATCCGCCAGCCGGCAGAGCGGCGGCGCCACCGCTTCTCCTGGATCAATGAATGGAAAGAAACCTCCGACGCGAACGGTCGGCCGCTCGGCGTCGAATTGATCCTGCCGGATTGGTTCTATGCGAGCATCCTGAATGAAGCCCTGGTGCTGACAATCGATCGGGAATATTTCGCCCTGACAGGCGGTCTCGAGCGTTGGCTCTATCGCCTCGTGCGCAAGCATGGCGGCCGTAAGGGCGGCGGCTGGAGTTTCGATTTCCGGCATCTGCACGCCAAGTCCGGAGCGCTGTCGCCGCTCAAACATTTTGCGTTCGACCTGCGCGACATCGTACGTCGGCAGCCGCTTCCAAATTATCAGCTCTCCATCCATCACGACCCGCTTGGCGACGAGCGTCTCGTCTTCGCGCCGATTCCACTCGACCCGCTCGAGCGCGCTTTACGCCGCCTCGATTCGTCCCTCCCCTCTGTGGACAAGCTGTGAAAACGTTCGTGCTATCGGGGACCGACCCTATCGTGCCATCGGGGACCAAACCCTCGTGCTATCGGGGACCAAAATGGTCACTAACGCCCTGCTATGTCATCGTTCACGGCGTTCTTAACTGTACTAACATTGAATCCTTCGGATTCATTCTAACGGACAGCGCCGCAATCCACCTTGTGGACAATCCTGTCCAAGGTCTGCCGAAAAGAGAGGGCGGGCAGAGCAGTCGGTCCGCGTCCATCGTCCTTTGTCGGTGTCCGAAGGCCACGCTCCGAGGCCGGGCGGCTGAGAAAAAGCGGCTCATCGAGAGAGCTCGCTCCATCGTCGATACATACGTCGCAAGTAACTCGGAGAGTTCTGCGCCTTGCAGAGGCGCGCCATGACCACGCTCACCGAAGTGGAACTCTATTTTCTCAAAGGCAAGATCGAGCGCTGGATTCGCTTCGGCGCGCCTCTGAACGAACGCACGCTCGACCGTCGGCGGCGCGTCGCTTACTTCGCGCCGGGATCAATTTTCGCATTCGTCCGCTGGGCGTCGAACGGTTACGGGACCCTTGCTTCGCGCATCGATATTCTGCGCGCCTGCAGATCGATCGAGCCCTATTCGACTGTCCCCGCCGTCAAACCCGGCGCTGAAATTCTTCTTCGAGCGGCAGGTTGGGACAAAGTTCAACGGGTTCTGCGCGCCATCGATGCTGTCGAGTCTCTCGGCTTCGCGCCGCAAGATATCTGTCCGGATCATTGGCGGCATGTTCACAATCGCTTGGCTGCCAGCTTGCCGGCACGGCCTTACTCCAGAGAACGCCATCAAGCTTGGCTCCTGCGTGCGAGGGTCAAATCCAAATGATCAGACCCATCGTTCTCACCCTGCTCGCAAGCTGCGCCGTCGTATCAACGCTCTCTACGAAGCACGATCCCCTTCTGGTTTGGAACGCCTCCGCCAGCGTCCCCATAGGTCTCTATTCCGTGCAGCCCATAAGCAAACTCGCCGTCACCGATCTTATCGTCGCGCGACCGCCGGAAGCCCTACAAGGTTGGCTTGCCAAGCGTCATTACCTCGCCCATGGCGTGCTGCTGATCAAGCGCGTCGCTGCATTACCCGGCCAGCGTATCTGCCGCAACGGGCGGGCTGTGACCGTCGACGGCATTGAAATGGCGGAGGCGCAGGAACGCGACCACGTCGGGCGATCGCTGCCTACTTGGAGCGGCTGCCATGTCGTGCTTCCGGGCCAGGTCTTTCTCCTCAATTGGGATGAACCCTCGTCGCTCGACGGACGATACTTCGGGACCATTCCTTCCGAAAAATTGATTGGACGCGCAATCCCGCTTTGGACGTGGGAGTGACGCGAATGACGCCAAAGACCATTCGAACGCTCTCCAGAAGACGTTGCCGTCGATTTGCGTTTTCGGTGAATATGCTCAGTTTTTTGACAGCGTTTGGCGCGATTTCGCTTTCGCAGGCACATGCTGCCGAAACCGCCAAATGCGCGCTCAATTCGACTCAGGCATCGGCGGAAGCCATCAGCAGTGCGACTGACGAGGCGTCGCGCCGCTTCCATATCCCGCCGCAATGGATTCGCGCCGTCATGCGCGCCGAAAGTTATGGCGACGCATGCGCCGTCTCCGGCAAAGGCGCAATCGGCCTGATGCAGATCATGCCAGCGACCTACGAGGAGCTGCGCCTCAAGCATGCTCTTGGGCCCGATCCCTTCAATACAGGCGACAACATTTTGGCGGGCGCAGCCTATCTCTCCGAGATGATCGCTCGCTACGGCAAAGGCGGTTTCCTTGCCGCCTATAACGCCGGTCCACAGCGCTATGAAGAATATTTGCATGGACGCCCGTTGCCGACTGAGACGATAAATTACGTTTCGGGACTTGCCTCAAAACTCGGCTTCGAACGGCTTTCCCCGGCGCAAATTTCGGGATCGGCCGACGTGGACCCAGCGTCAATCTTTGTCGATTTGGCCGAACCGAGACCTTCCGGGGAAGTCGCTAAAGATGACGTCAGCGACGGCGAATTAACCGGCCGGAAAGCCGTCTCTCATCCTCTCTTTCCGGCGCAGCACGTCGATAACATATTTGCGCGAGTTTCGCTTTCGGACAACGGCTGGACTGCAAGTTTGCGCGCGGTCCAGCGTTCGCCTGCAGACATTTTTGTTGCTCGTCGCGCTCGATGACCGCTCCCCAACTCTATCGCACGTTAGCGCAGCCTCTCGCACCTTTGTGTGCGAGCGCGGTGGAGGGAGCGCAAGCCACCGACCTATGGCAAGATAGAAGACGCGGCACTGCCGCCGCGCGAGCCTCTGCTGCGCAGGGCTTTCGCACGTGCCGGTCGGATGGGCGACGTGCCATCACAGCAGCAATCTTTCGGCATCCCATCAAAACTGGTGGCACTCACCGAAAAGCGAAATCGTCGTGAGCGACGGCGGCGACGATCTGCGCGTCCGTCCCGGGCGCATTCGCCAAAGTCGAAGCGGGCGTGCGCCCAAGAGCTTTGTCGGTCAGGTTCTGAAGGCGGCGAACAAAGCTGGAGGCGTCGGCGCGCGAGGTCGCCTTGGGCGCGCGCGGGCTTCCAGCTTTGGCCGAGGTCGCGGGCGGGCAATTGCCGCCGAGCGCGGACTCCTCTCGGCCGCCCGCCGCGTCATCGTTAAGGCTCGCGTCGTGCGCCACAAGGGGCAAGCTTTTCGATCGGCGCCGCTCGCGACCCATGTCGCCTATCTGCGGCGGGAGGGCGTTTCACGCGACGAGCAGAAGGCGCGCATGTTCGACGCCCGCTCCGACGCAGCGGACGCTGCCGCCTTCGTCGAACGCTGCAAGGACGACCGGCATCATTTTCGATTCATCGTCAGCCCGGAGGACGCGACAGAAATGGAAGACCTTCGCGCCTTCACCCGCGATCTTATGCGCGAGGCCGAGCGCGATCTCGGCTCGAAACTCGACTGGGTCGGCGTCGACCATTGGAACACCGACAATCCGCATATCCATATTCTTGTTCGCGGCAAGGCCGACGATGGCAAAGACCTGGTGATTTCGCGCGATTACATTTCCAGCGGCATACGAGCGCGGGCCGAACATCTCGTCGGCCTTGAGCTGGGACCAAAATCCGAGCGCCAGATCCACGCAGACCTGGCCCGCGAGGTCGACGCCGAAAGATGGACGCGGCTCGACCGCTCGATCGCCGCCAGCGCCGACGAGAATGGCGTCATCGACCTACGCCCGGCCGCGAACCAACCCAATCCGGAGCTTCAGGCGCTCAAGATCGGCCGCTTGCAAAGGCTGACGCGACTCGGTCTCGCGGCACCCGTTGGCGCGGCGCAATGGATGCTCGCCGAGGAGGCCGAGAGCACATTGCGCGATCTTGGCCTGCGCGGCGACATCATCAAGACCATGCATCGCGCTTTGACCGAGGCGCGGATCGAGAGAAGCACGGCGGAGTTCGCAATCCATCGGGAGACGGACGACGCGTCAATCGTCGGACGGCTCATCGTGCGTGGCCTCTCAGACGAGCTGACCGAGAAGGCTTACGCCATCGTCGACGGCGCTGACGGCCGCATCCATCATCTGACCTTCCCCAATGTGGAAGCAACCAGCGACGCGGCGCCCGGCGGAATCGTCGAACTGCGACGCTATGCCGACGCCAGAGGCGCGGAGCGCGTCGCCCTCGCCGTGCGGTCCGACTTGGCCCTTGCCGACCAGGTCAAGGCGGGGGGCGCGACCTGGCTTGATCGGCGACTTGTCGAGCGCATGGAGACGCCGCTCGCCCATGCAGGCTTTGGCCAGGACGTACGGGAAGCGCTTTCCGCGCGGATCGATCATCTCGCCGGCGCCGGTCTCGCGACCCAGCAAGGGCAGCGCGTGACCTTTGCGCGCGACCTTCTTGCGACACTGCGGCAGCGAGAACTCGACGCCGTTGGCGCAAAACTCGCCAGCGAGACGGGACGCCCCTATCAACCCAAGACCGCGGGCGCCAGTGTGGCCGGTGCCTACCGACAACGACTGTCACTGGCCTCAGGCCGTTTCGCCATGATCGATGACGGCCTCGGCTTCCAGCTGGTCCCCTGGTCGCCGTCGCTGGAAACAAAGCGCGGTCAGCATATCTCCGGCGTCTTATCGCCCGGCGGCGGCGTCGACTGGAGTTTTGGCCGGAAGCGCGGTCTCGGGATTTGAACTGCCGCGCGGACCACGCCAGTCTTTGCACGCGAGCCCGCGATATTCTTCGATCCCGAGTGCGCGGCTCTTGTATCCTGTCTCGCATCGCCCCGATCTTTCGCGCCATGTACGCAACGAAGATTCTCTGGGGTCAGATCATCATCGTCCTGTCGATCGTCCTGATCGCGATCTGGCTCGCGACGCAGTGGACCGCCTGGCGTCTCGGCTTCCAGCCGGAGCTCGGATCGCCGTGGTTCGTCTTGCGCCCCGATCTTCCAATTTACCCGCCGCCCATCTTCTTCATGTGGTGGTATCAGTTCGACGCCTATGCGCCGGAGGTTTTCCTGGAAGGCGCCGGCATTGCGACCTCGGGGGCTTTTGTCGCCATAGCCGCGGCGATCGGCCTTTCCATCCATCGCGCTCGCGAAGCGAAATACGCGACGACCTACGGCTCCGCCCGCTGGGCGGATGTGACCGACATTCGCCGCGGCGGCTTACTGGGTCCGGACGGCGTCGTGCTCGGGAAGTTCGCCGATAGCTATTTGCGCCATGACGGGCCGGAGCATGTGCTCTGTTTCGCGCCGACGCGTTCCGGCAAGGGCGTCGGCCTTGTCGTGCCGACCCTTCTCACCTGGTCAGGTTCGGCCATTGTCCACGACATCAAGGGCGAGAACTGGACCCTGACGTCAGGTTGGCGCGCGCGATTTGGACGCGTGCTGCTCTTCGATCCAACCAACCCTGACAGCGCCGGCTATAATCCCTTGCTTGAAGTCCGACGCGGCGACGCCGAAGTGCGCGACGTGCAAAATGTCGCCGACATTCTCGTCGACCCTGAAGGCGCCCTCGAGCGGCGCAATCATTGGGAGAAGACCAGCCACTCTCTCCTCGTCGGCGCGATCCTCCACGTCCTCTACGCTGAGGAAGACAAGACCCTCTCCGGCGTCGCCAGTTTCCTCTCCGATCCGGAGCGGGCGATCGAAACGACGCTCACCGCCATGATGACCACGAAGCATCTGGGCGAGAGGCCGCATCCGGTTATCGCCTCCGCTGCCCGCGAGCTTCTCAACAAGAGCGAAAACGAGCGCTCCGGCGTGCTCTCCACCGCAATGTCGTTTCTGGGGCTCTATCGCGATCCCGTCATCGCCAGGGTCACCTCACGCTGCGACTGGCGCATTGCTGATCTGGTTTCGAGCCAAGGCCCGACGACGCTCTATCTCGTCGTGCCCCCTTCCGACATCAGCCGCACCAAGCCCTTGGTGAGGCTGATTCTCAACCAGGTTGGACGCCGGTTGACGGAGGAGCTTGACGGACGATCCACCCGGCGTCGGCTCCTGCTCATGCTCGACGAGTTCCCAGCGCTTGGCCGGCTCGACTTCTTCGAGTCGGCGCTCGCCTTCATGGCCGGATACGGACTCAAAGCCTTCCTCATCGCCCAGTCGCTCAATCAGATCGAAAAAGCCTATGGCGCCAACAACGCGATTCTCGACAATTGCCATGTCCGTGTCGCTTTCGCCACGAATGACGAACGCACTGCCAAACGGGTTTCCGACGCGCTCGGCACCGCCACCGAAATGCGCGCGATGAAAAACTACGCCGGCCATCGTCTTTCGCCCTGGCTCGGTCACCTGATGGTCTCGCGGCAGGAGACGGCGCGCCCCCTGCTAACGCCTGGCGAAGTCATGCAGCTTCCGCAGGACGAGGAAATCGTGCTCATTTCCGGCGCGCCGCCGATCCGTGCGCGCAAGGCGCGGTATTTTGAAGATGCGCGATTTAACGCGCGCATTCTTTCGCCGCCACGTCTGTCAGCAGCCGAGCGCCCAGACGATCGTCCTCGCGAAGGAGACTGGGCGTTGTTGATTCCAGTTACCTCACAAATCCCGGCGAAAGAAACGCAGGGTTCGACGAAGAGTGAGGAAGGATCTGACTCCGCCAATAGTGGCATCCGGCGTGAGCCGGCGCTGCCAGAACATGAGGCGATCACGCCAGAGATTCCTGCGTCACCAACAGAATTCGCCTTCGGCGATAGCGAGGCGGATGACGAACCCGTGCAGGTCAAACCCCTCGAGGATCGGATGCGCTCGCTTGCGAGGCAAGCCTCTCTCGATCCCGACGACGGCTTGGACCTTTGAGGACATTATGATGAAGGGGCGACTGAACTGTTATTTCGACGCCGCGCTGCTCAAACGCCTTGACGAGCTCGCGGCGCGCAGGGGCCTCTCAAAGTCCACTATCGTTGAAGCCGCGCTTGCTTCGTTCCTTTCCCCGGACGCTGCTGATCAGCGCGAGGCCGCAATCACACGCCGTCTCGACAAAATGACGCGCGCGATCGAACGTCTCGAGCGCGACGTCTCGATCGGAAATGAAGCGCAAGCGCTCTACATCCGCGCCTGGCTCACCGCGACGCCGCCATTGCCCGAGGGCGCGCAGGCCGCCGCCCAGGCCAAAGCGAGACAAAGATATGACAGTTTTGTCGAGGCGGTGGGACGAAGGTTGGCGAAAGGCCAGCGATTCACGAAAGAGGTGTCAGTGGATGTCGACTCTAACGAGACTGCGGACAGTTGAGCTTTGGACCTGTTAGGCACCAACAGCGAAGTCTTACTCGGCGCACGACTTCACTGCCAGAAACTGTTCGGTCAAAACGTGGCATGACTGAGGCGCTCTAGAATGCGTCGAAGCAGAGAGTAGCAGAACCAAAATACACATCCCGACCAAGGTACGGCGACACATCGCCTAGGAGTTGAGACGCCATAGGAAATCAGACCTTCTGCTGGTCCGATATTTCGCAAAGACGCAGCAGGTCTCCATCTTCCGGAGCGCGTGATGGCATAGGCCTCACGTTACCAAAATATTTCCGATCCAACCCACCGTAGCTCAGCCCGTCGGAAAGCTGCGTCAGCCGCATCTGAAACATTTTCGCACCGACATCGAGCTCGATGGGATTGTTCCCATGATTGAACAGCTCAACTGAAAAGCAGCCCCGAAAGCCAGGCTGCACCATTGTGCTCAGGGCGACTCCTAGCCGGGTGTAGCTGCTCCTAGTGAGGACGTCTGCATAGCAATCACTTGGCAGTGCGATATACTCCAGCGTTGTCGCTAGGACGACCTGATCGGGATAGAGGATAAATCGCTCGCCAAGCTCGCGCCGTGTCGGCTGAAAGTAAGTCGATATCGCGCGAAATCGCTCATCATCGCGCGCGATGCCGATGTAAGGCCGGCGAGTGACTATCGATACGAGGAAATCATATCCAAGTCTGAGGTCGATCGTTACCTCACCGATCTGCTTTTCGTCGAGCAAAGGCTCGATCCAAAGGCCAGTCGTGTCGTTGCGAGAGAGTCGCTCGAGGATTTCGCCCTTGGTCACTTCGATGCACCCTCCCATAGATTCCGGATGGAGGCATTACGGATGGATTTCTCGGTAAGATCGTTCACGATTCGAACCACATCGAGCTGGCTGCCTCCGGTTGTCCAACTTGCGCCTCCACCAGATTTTATCTTACCGAGATACGACCAACCCGCAGCGAACATGCCATGGAGTTCGTCAGTACTGGAGATGTGGTATGGGCGAATAT
>JBFXJV010000135.1:0-8482 GCA_050174515.1 Methylocystis sp. | reverse complement strand
AAAGCATGCCGCTGCGCGATTGAGGAAACCTTGGTGATACTGGTCTTTCCGACCTGCGTTCGTCAGAATGAACGCCGTTATGCGTGCTTGTGTTTATGTGTGATCATCTGATGAGGAATTTCCCGCCGCGTGAGGCCGCCGCCCATTATCCATTCATTCGTGCTCTCCGCCGCGCGTTGAATTAGCTCCCCCGTCGCTGCAAAATCGTAAGGTGAATGAGGCAACGGACAGAGCGGTGGCGCAACATAGAATTCGATATCCGAAGCGAGGGAGCTGAGCTCGTGCAAGAGTTGACGCGCGATCAACAACGTCAGCGCATGCAAGGCGCAGGCGATGGCGCCGCGCGGAGGAGTTTCAAGAGCGCAGGCGTAACCGGTCGGCAGCACGACAAGCCGCCGCGCGCCCAGCCCTACGGCCACTGTGACCGGGGTGTTGCAGGTGATCGCGCCATCGGCGAGGTAGCGATGTTCCACCTTCACAGGCTCAAAAGCGGCTGGGACCGCGGTCGACGCCACAATCGCTTGCGCCGCCGAGCCCTTGGACAACACAACAGGCGCACCCGACAAGAGATCCGTCGCAACCACGTGGATAGGGAGCTTGGCGTCTTCCAAGTTGCGATAAGGAAGATAGGTGTCGACGAGCCACCGGACGCCATCAGCCGGAACAAGGAAATCGCGCCGCAACAGGAACGAGAGCATCGTGCGCCACGTAACCGGAAAGACGTCCTTTCGGCGCAGGCTAAGCCAAATTTCCGCAAGGCGCTCCACGCCTTCGGTTGTAGGGGCGCCAGCATAATAGGCCCCATTGATCGCGCCGACGCTGGAGCCGACCACCATGTCGGCGGCGACGCCATTGGCGACGAGAGCTCGTAACATACCGACCTGAATCGACCCGAGGCTGCCGCCTCCCGCAAAGACAAACGCCGTTTTCTTGACGCCCTCGGACATGCGCCGCTCCGTAAATTCGGAGACAATGTGGGACGACGACATATTGAACGTATGCCTCCCAGGCCTGGCTCCTTATGAAATTAGTGCGCAGCCACGAAACATTGGGCCAGCGCTGTCGGCTCGCCTGATCTGGCCATCGCGCGGGCATACGCGCGATGGCCGCATCAGTCATCTACCCCCCTCAACGCCTGCTGGAGCGCTTCATATTCCTCATGACACTCCGCGCAGACTGCTAGGTGATGTTGCACGGCGCTCAGCGCTTCGGGAATGGGCTTGCCGGCCAGTTCCCGTTCGGCGAACTCGGCGACTTGCGCGAGACACTCTTCGCAGTTGATCTCATCGTCCTTGGTGAGACTGATCAAGTGCATCAGCCCGTCGATTTCTTGCTTCGAAAGCGGCATGGCTCTCCCTCAGTTCTCAAAAGTTGCGCGCAGGTCATCTGCCCGATAACTGGCCGATTCCAGCTCCCGCTTCACCCGCTTGCGGGCGTCGTGGGTCAGCTTGTACACCGCGTTACGATTACTGCCGAGATGGCGGGCGATTTCGTCCTGCGGCATGCCCTTCAATTCCGCTAGCAGCGCTGCGCGCTGTTTTTCTGTCAGGTCGTTTTGGATTATATTGTGCAACTTTTCGATCATTCCTTCCCGGAATGACTTCCTTTCCCATTGTGTGTCCGGTCTCAACGCCTCATCGGCGGCGATTTCCGTGGTGAGATTACCATCCGTCAGGAGCTCGTCGAGGGAGATGTCTCTCCAGCGTCGGCGCCGCAGTTCGCTCAGTGCGACTCGGATAGCGATGGCCGTCGCCCAGGTGAGGAAGCGGCTGCGACCCTCGAACTGCGAGCGCCGATCGAGGATGCGGATGAGCGAGTCCTGCACGGAATCCTCCAGAAACGCCTCATCGGTAATCGACCATTTTCGTAAAGCTCGACGCAACCCGCGCAGTAGCGCATCGCGCAGGTCCGCCAAGGCCGCCTCTCTGTTAGGACCGTCGCCGCCGAGCTGCGCCAGCCAGGTTTCGTTGTTTCGGTCCATGATTTCCGCCATGCGCCGGGCTCATTCAAGCTTTTGGTGTCCCCGAAACGCCCGACCGACGCAGTATTGCGGGCCGCGCAGCGGCAGCCGTGTCACGCCGCTTTTAGGCTAGGTGGGACGGGAAAATCTACTTCCGTCCCGGCGACGTGATTGAAGTAGTTCGAGAAGATGTTCATCGCGACATGCGCCACGATCTCTCCGATCTCACCGTCGCTGTAACCCGCTTGACGGACTTTCTCCATGTCGTCATCCATCACGATGCCTCGCTCCTGGACGACTTTACGGGCAAAGCCCAAGGCGACACGCTCCTTTTCATCACGCGACGCCCCGCGACGGGCGTCACATGTTTCCCCCTCGCTGAGTCCTGCCGCCTTGCCCAGTGCAGTGTGGGCGGCGACGCAATAGCCGCAGCCGTTTATTTCGCCCACCAACAAAGCGATCTGCTCCCGCAGTCGGTGCGGCAGCGCGCCGGTGGAAAGTGCCTGACCGAAGCCGAGATAGGCCTTCGCGACGGCGGGCGAGTTGGCCATCGTGGAAATAATGTTCGGCACGGCGCGCATCTTCCTCTCGACGGCGTCCAACAATTCCGCGGCGCCGGGCTCGGCAGTGTTTCGATCGATGGGTCGAATGCGAATCATGGCGGTTCTCCTGCTAGATAATGGAAAAAGCTCTCTCGTCATGCGAGCTCGACCATTGGACGCCGGCCGTGAGCGATTCCTTACCTCAGCGGCCTCGCCATAACCGTCGCAGTCCGCGCCACAAGAGTGCGAGTAAGAACTCCCCATGCCGTAGCGTCGAAAGGCTGTCGGAAAGACATCTTCTTCAACACTCTTTGGGAGAGATACGATGAAAAATCTCGCTATTCTTTCGGCCTGGGGCTTTGCCGCGGCGTTTATGGGAGCGGCCGTGCTGGGATTGGTCTCCAATCCGCTCGTCGGTGTCGAAGGGGTCTTCGTCACCAACATGGCTCACAATCTGGTGCATCTAGCGACGGCCATCGCGTTCGTCGCCGTCGCTCTGATTGGCGCGCAGTCGTCAATTCGGTTCATGCAGGCGTTCGGCGTAGTCTATCTGCTGACCGGCCTGATCGGTTTTGTGGCGCTCGGCTCGCAGGAGGAGGGCTATCTGCTCGGCTTCATTCACATCAATCAATTTGATAACGTATTGCACTTCGGTCTTGGCGTCGCCATCGCTGCCGCCAGTTGGGTCTCGCAGCGCGAATTACGTCGTCCGATCATCGCTCGGCAAGCGTAGCAAGCGATAGATCGCCTCAGTTCTCTTTGCCGCCGGCAATCCGATTGTCGGCGGTAGTTCGTTTGCCCAATAGGATCTATTCGCTTTGAAAGCCGTCCTCATTTTCACACTAAAGGTTAGCCGCTCATATCAGATGCCGAATACGCCGGAACAGCTGCGGCAACTAACCTGCCTTCAAACATTCTTCCTGCGGAGAGTTGAGTCCCGGTTGTTGCCGATGCGCTTGGGAATGGCGATACAGGTCCACTGCAGTTATCTGGCAGCGGTTGAACCCTTCATACGTTCCAACTTACTGCCGCAAAGCGCAATCGCTCGGCAGGATATCGCCAAGAGCCTTGCGGGCGCGGCTCTCGTTGTATTCGACTGTCCATGCTTCGATGAGACGTCGGCGCTTCAGCCACGTCTCGAACCAATGACCATCCAAACATTCGTCGCGCCGCTCTCCGTACGGGAGAGGGTTGGGATGGGGCTCAACCCATTTCACTTCGGACGACGGACGCCACGAACGCTGATCGCTCCAAATAAGAACGCCAGCGTATCCGATCCATCCAGATCGGATGCGTCCAGGCGCGACGCCAGGACGTCGTCATTCGCTGAAGACCAAGCGAATGAACTCCCGATAGAGCATCACCTGGCGTGACAGCGCCTGTTTGTCCTTCAATGTCTTGGATAGAATGATGCCACCATCGGCCACTGCCGACAACATATCCGCTAGATCGTCGAGGTCGACACCGACTCGTGTCCGATAATGTGCGGCGATCTGGTCGAGCCGTTCCCTAAAGCGCCGCCGCCAAGCTAGGACCGCTTGCGCGCTGAGGTCCCGGATGTGTCGATCGAAGAGGCGTTCCTGATAACAGTATGACGCGATCAGGCAGCCGGGATGTCCCGCAGGCAGGTCGCTCAGCAACTCGGCGAGCATTTTGAGGCCGACGAGAAAGCTATGCAGCGGGTCTTCGTCGAGTTCGTCGGCGCGGAGAAAGAGGTCGTCGAACAAGGCGTTCTCGCGTTCGATGTAGCGGACGAGCAGCGCGCGGGCGAGTTCGGTCTTGTCCCTGAAATGATAGAAGAAGCCGCTCTTCGATATTCCAGCAGCCACGACCAGCTCGTCGATCGAGGTCGCGTAGAATCCCTTCTCAAGCACGGCGGCTTCGGCCAGTTCGAGGATACGGCCGCGCGCATCGCCTTTCCTCTTGGGCGTCGAAATTGTCATGGGGAAACTGTACCTGAAATGTGGTTGCGCATGCGCTGAGGTGACCACCCCCGTCGATTCGACAACGATACTGTCTCCCAACACCTTGGAGTAGCGCCATTTGCCTTTGCGATTGCGACGGCGCCATGAGTTTACTTCCGGGAGATCGCCGCCGCCGTTAGCCTTCGAGTGTCTCATAACGGACAGCTCATGGGGAAGGCGCCCACATCATGAACGCACGGCTAACGTCGACGCTTCCCCAACTCTGCTCGGCTGTGTTTCTGACCGGCGGCGGAAACGAAACGTCGCTGATTTTACTATATAAATTGGAGCCGCCCTTCTTCGCGGCATTTCACCTGTTGCGTAACGAGGCGGGCCGCAGCACGCTGATCCGCTACTACGAGCGCTACCTCGCTATCGCCGAGGCCGATCGCCGATCCGTTGAGCTGATACGCGAGGCGCGAACAAGATGCGCTAGCCAATCTGTGCCGATCGTTATCCGCGGATGCGCTGGGTCATGCGGCGATGGATACGACCCCACGGAGCTGATGTTCCCTGCGGAGGTCGAGGCTTACTACGCCCCTAAGATCGACTCATTTGCGGAGGCGGGCGCCGATATGGCGACAGCGGTGACGGTGATCAACGTCGCCGAAGCGATCGCGATCGCGCGCGCTGCAGCGAAAGCGGAATTGCCGTCAGCGATCTCGTTCACCCTGGAGACCTACGGAATGCTGTCGACCGAGCAAAGCCTGGCGGTCGTCCTCTCGGAAGTCGAAGCCGCGACCTTAGGCGCCCCAGCCTACTACATGATCAATTGCGCTCGCCCTTCCCACTTCCAGGGCGCGATCCCGGCAGACGAGCCTTGGACCCGGCGCATCCGTGGCCTCCGGGCCAACACTTCACCGCGTGGCCATAAGGAGCTGAACGAGGCGCCTCTCGGCCGTGCGTGGCGCCCAGAAATTTAGGCAGTGCGCGGCGCTCATCGTTCAGGCCGCGTCACATCCCTCATAATAGGACAACTTGCCATGACATACCGCATGAACATCCTCGGCGCGCTTTTGTCGGGGTTCGCCATTTCGGCCCCAACGTCGCTTGACGCTCACGACGAAGCCCGCAAGTCCGAACTTTTCAGTCCCCGCGTCGCCCATGCCGACAGAGCACAATCAGCTGACACCACAGATCCGTCGTGGTACGAGGGCTTCGGCGAGTTCGGCATGACAATCCGGACGCGGAGCTCTGCGGCGCAGAAACACTTCGATCAAGGCCTCGGCCTGCTATGGGGCTTCAACCATGCTGCGGCCGTCGCGGCGTTCCGGGCGGCCCAGGAAGCTGACCCACAATGTTCAACATGCTACTGGGCCGAAGCCTACGCCTATGGCCCGAACCTCAACGACGTGATGCGTCCGGAGAACGAAGAGGCGGCGCGCATCGCGGCAAAGAGGGCTGCCGGATACGCCCGCACCGCTCGCGAGATTGAGATGGGACAGGCGCTGCTCCTGCGATACACACCGGACCTGCCTGACCAGACTGCGCGCAATCAGGCCTTCGCTAACGCAATATCGAAAGTGGCCGACCGGTTTCCCACCGATGCCAACCTGCAGGTCATCAAGGCCGACGCGTTGATGAACCTGCAACCCTGGGACTATTGGGAGGCGGGCGGCGTGACGCCCAAGGGCAATGGCGCTGAGATCCTGGCGACGCTCGAACGGGCGATCGAGCTCTCGCCCAAACACCCTGCGGCGCTGCATCTATACATCCACGCCGTTGAGGCCTCAGCCAATCCGGCGCGCGCCGAGAAGGCCGCCGACAAACTGCGCGGTCTTGTACCTGCGGCTGGACACCTCACGCATATGCCGGCGCATATCTATAATCGGATCGGCCGTTACGCCGACTCGATCGCCGTCAACCGCGATGCGATCGCCGCCGACGAGCGCTACCTTGCTCTGGCAGGCGAACGGGCAAGTTCGCTCTATCGGTTCGGCTATTATCCCCACAACGTGCACTTCCTTCTTATCGGCGCGCAGAGTGCTGGACTGAAGGAGCTGGCGCTCGAGGCGGCCGACAAGCTGGCCACGATCACTTCCGACGAGGTCTCGGCCGAGCTCGCCTGGGTGCAGGCTATCCGCACAGCGCCTTACTCGGCGCATGCCCAGTTCAGCGACCCGGAGACCATTTTGGCGTTGCCTGCGCCCGACGCGGCGTTCCCCTTCGTCAAAGGTTTCTGGCATTACGCGCGCGGTGCGGCGCTCGCATCCAAAGGCGCCCTCGCCGAGGCACAGGGCGAGGTACGCCAAATCGAGAAAATCATCTCCAAGGCCAATTTCGCTAGCCTTGAGGCACAATACCTGCCGGCCCGGGATGTTCTCGGGCTCGCCAAGCACCTCATCGAGGGGCGGATCGCGGCGGCGCGAGGCGACTTCGACGCTGCGCGCCGCCACGTCGGCGACGCGATCGCGCTTGAGGCGAAAATCCCTTACATGGAACCGGCCTACTGGCCGACGCCTTGCTACCGCACCCTGGGCGCGATCGAGCTGATGGCCGGCCGGCCGTTCGCCGCCGCCCAAGCCTTCGAAGCGGCGCTGTCGCGGGCGCCGCGCGACGGCGGCGCGGCGTGGGGCCTCTGGCAGGCGCGCTTGGCGGAGTTCGGCCCGAACCCCAATCGAGAGGAAGCGGCAGCGCTTGCGCGGCTGCGCGCGGAGTTCCGCAAGGCGTGGCTCGGCGCCGAGTCCCAACTCTCCCTCGATCGACTTTGATATCGAATGGCGCCGCCAACTCTGGCGTCGCCGCCCTCCAAACGTCGGGCGATCCGTCCCCACCAACCTCTTCGGACTCGTCTCTGCCGAAGCCCTCGCCTGCGACGCGTCCCATTTCATCGGCGCATGCCCATCAGATTGCGGCGTTCCCTCTCGAACCCGCACCGACGTCTCGTAACCAAGACCGAGCCGCATCACGCGCGTATAGAAGCTCGGCAGCGTGAAAAAAACGCTCAACCAGGCGTAGACAAACAGCATCGCCGAGAGTCACAGGCCGGTGGCGCGATCCAGAGCCATGCGAGCTTCTCGCGCGAAAGATAATTCTTGCCTGTATTCCTTACAGATAGCGGAAGCGTTAAACAGAAATCGACAAAGCAATCAATCGTCGATGCGAGCGCGAAGTGACCAAGAATCCGCTCACCGAAACTTCCCATCGCCAGCTCGTTGTGAAGAATATAGACGAAGGTCATGATCTCGTGGGGCGCCATCGGGAGCGCACCCTGATACAGTCGCCCTGTCTCCCTCCCTGTGACTGGATCGAGATGCAGCCGCGTGAAATCGAGCGGCGACGCGCCAGGCTTCGCCGCCATACCTATTATTGCCGTGACGCCATATCCCACATAGACGGTCATGATGCGCCCGTTGGGAATCAGCGGCTCGGCCCGTTGGACCTTGAAGCAAACGGGGCGCTCAATTCACGCTTCGCTCCATCAACACGGCGGTGAAGTTTGAAAGAAGCAATGGATGCCGATCATTGAAGAAGACCTCGCACAGCTGGCGGCGCAATTCATCCCGGAGCGTGCTTCCGCGAGGGCGTTGTTGCGAAAGTCCCCTTCTACACCCGTGACGATAGGCTTCCGAGCTACTTCACAGTGCTAGGTTGTCATGCGAGGCAAGTTGGATAAACGATTCAGCAAAGGAAGCGGGCAATGACAACGGTGAATGACTGGATTCCCCCACTCATTAGTGATGCAACGCCGACACAGATCGCTGCAATTCTCGGCGCCATGCGCGCCGTCGCGGACACCGAAACGCCTGCCAGCAACAATGATCGCCGAGCCATCGCCAGCGCCCGCCGCTACATATTCGGCGATAATGACGCCTCCAATTTCGACACTTTGAAGCCGGCTACCCCCGAAGAACTTGCCGCTGCTTTGGCGGGAACGAAATTGAACGAGAACGCGGTCAAGTTCATTACCGTGATGGCGCTCATAGACGGCAAGCTGGATCGCGCCAAGATTGCGAGCGTGCTGAGCTATGCCGGTGCGCTCGGGATGCATCAGCATTATATCGATCAGATCAATG
>JBFXJV010000134.1:0-8487 GCA_050174515.1 Methylocystis sp. | reverse complement strand
TGCCATGGCCGGTCACCGACGCCTGAGCGATCGACACCACCGGGCGCTTGCCGGTGCCGGTGTAATATTCGGTGATGTAGACGATGGCGCCGGTGACGATCAGGCCGAGAACGCCCGAGAGGAAAAGACCGTAGCCGTGAATGGGCTCGCCATTGACCTTGCCGATTTCGCCCCAGCCGACGGTGAAGGTCGTCGCCAGCAACAGGCCGGCGACCGACAGCACGCCAGTGGCGATAAGCCCCTTATACAGCGCGCCCATGATCGAATCGTCGATGCCAAGCTGCTTGAAATAGGGCGCGGCGAATTTGCCCCATTCGGTGTCGTCATCGCCCATCTTCACGAAATAGGTGCCGGCGATCGAGGTGAGGATCGACAGGCCGCCGATCGCGAGCGGATAGATCATCGCCGACGCCAAGCCCTCCTGACCGGCGAAGAAGATCGAGGCGAGCACCATGGTGGCGACGACCGTCACCGCATAGGTCTCGAAGAGGTCAGCCGCCATGCCGGCGCAATCGCCGACATTGTCGCCGACGTTATCGGCGATCGTCGCCGGATTGCGCGGATCGTCCTCCGGAATGCCGGCTTCGACCTTGCCGACGAGATCGGCGCCGACATCGGCGCCCTTGGTGAAGATGCCGCCGCCGAGGCGCGCGAAAATCGAGATCAGCGAGCCGCCAAAGCCGAGCGCCACAAGCGCGTCGACGACCGTGCGGTCAGAGGGCGCATAGCCGGCGTACCAAGTGAGGATCGCGTAGTAAACCGCGACGCCAAGCAGGGCGAGACCAGCGACCAGAAGTCCGGTCACCGCGCCGGCCTTGAAGGCGATGTCGAGGCCGCCCGCGAGCGATTTCGTCGCCGCCTGGGCCGTGCGGACATTGGCGCGCACCGAGACATTCATGCCGATATAGCCGGCCGCGCCGGAAAGAATGGCGCCGAGCAGGAACCCGAAAGCGACCGCCCAGCCGAGCAGAATGGCGAGGACAAGAAAAATCACGCCGCCGACCATCGCGATGGTTCTGTATTGGCGGTTAAGATAAGCCTGCGCTCCCTCGGCGACGGCGCCTGAAATCTCCTGCATCCGCGCCGACCCCGGATCGGCCGCAAGCAATTCCTGAGAGGTCTTGACGCCGTAAACGATCGACATCAGTCCGAAGACGATGGTTAGAAACAGAACCATTTTGGCTTCGCCTTTTCGTTCCTCGACCGGGGAATGGCCGAATTGGTCGCGTCGCGGCGAGCGTGTGCCGCGCAACAAAAAAAGGAGTAGCGGCCCCGCCGAGCGACTCGGGCGAGGACAGCGACTTTCCGGCGGGCTTTCTGCCAGAAACGTAGCCGCCCGGCAATGCCGCGGCGCCTCTAATTTTCAGAAGTGCTGGAAGGACAATTTTTTGAAAAAAACCCGGTTTTTCCGAGCGTCGAAGAAGGCTGGCGGCGCGCTCCCCGCCACAATCTCGCCGATGCGGCAGGCGGGCGCAGGGAGAGTTGCTTCAGGGCCTGCGGCAATGAGGATTTCATAGTCGTCTCCGCCAGTTATCGCCGTCTCGAAGAGAGCGGGGTCGACGGCGATTGCCTCTCGCGCGGCGTCGGACAGCGGCACGCGCGGAAGATCGACGGACGCGCTTACGCCCGAGGCGCGGCAGAGCTTGGCAAGATCGCCGGCGAGCCCGTCGGAAACATCCATTGCGGCGCTGGCGTTGGCGCGCAGCAACGCCGAGAGATCAAGGCGCGGCTGCGGCAGCAGATAGCGCCCGATCAGATGGTCGCGCGCATCGGCGGAAAGACGCTCCGCGAGCGCAGGGTCGCGCCGAATGGCGAGGCCGAGCGCGGCGTCGCCGATCGGTCCCGAGACGAAGATCGCGTCTCCCGGTTTTGCGCCACTGCGCGGCACGAAGCGCTCCGCCCGCCCGAGCGCCGTGATCGAAACCGTCAGCGGACCGGGCGTTGCGCCCGTGTCGCCGCCGATAAGCGGCGCGCCGTAAGCACGTGCGTCCTCGGCGAGTCCCGCGGCGAATGCGTCGAGCCAGTCATTGGTCCAATCGCGGGCCAGCGCCAGGCTCAACAGAAAGCCGATCGGCTCGGCGCCCTTGGCGGCAAGGTCGGAAAGATTGACGCGCAGCGCCTTTTTGGCAATCAACGCCGGCGAATCGTCCGCAAAAAAATGCACGCCCGCGACGATCATATCGGTCGTGACGACGAGCGGCGCGCTTTGGGGCGTGAGAAGCGCCGCGTCGTCCTTGAGCCCCAACCCCGCCGCGCCTGCGATCGGCGCGAAGATGCGGGCGATGATCTCGTCTTCGCTATAGCGCGGCATGGCTTCGCCCTCGTGCTTCGAGACGCGAGCTTCGCTCGCTCCTCAGCATGAGGGCGAGGGATGCGCGCAGCCGGCCTCCTCATCCTGAGGAGCGTGCGCAGCACGCGTCTCGAAGGACGAGGAAGCCACAGGCTCTGTTCCTGTCAACTCAGCTCCTCGGCGCGCTCCTCATGGGCGATCCTGTCGAGCACGGCGTTCACCATGCCCGACTCGGTCGGCCCGAAGAAGGCGCCGGCGACGTCGACATATTCCTTGATCGCGACGCGCGCCGGAACGTCCTTGCGCGAGCGCAGCTCATAGGCTCCGGCGCGCAGGGCGGCGCGCATGACCGACTCCAATCGCGACAGCGGCCAGCCGCCGGCGAGCGCCCGGTCGATCTGCCGGTCGATCGCGACCTGATCGGTCAGCACGCCCTGCAGCACGTCGCGAAAAAAGGATGCGTCCGCCGGCTTATATTGCGCGCCCTCGATTTCGCGGCCAATCCAGTGAGATTCGAATTCGGCGAATATTTCGTTCAGGCCCTTGCCGGCGACTTCCATCTGATAGAGCGCCTGCACGATCGCCAGACGCGCCGCCGAACGTTGATCGACGCTCATGCGACGCCCCGTTTGAGGCGCACCAGCGCGATCGCCGCGCGCGCGGCGTCGGCGCCCTTGTCGCCCTGCTTCGGATCGGCGCGCACGATCGCCTGCGCTTCGTTCTCGACGGTGAGCACGCCATTGCCGAGCGGCAGACGGCGCGAAACCGAAAGATTTGTGAGCGCCCGCGCGCTTTCATTGGCGACGAGTTCGAAATGATAGGTCTCGCCGCGGATGACGCAGCCGAGCGCCACGACGCCGTCGTAAGGCGCGCCGGCAAGCTCGGCGTCGTCGAGCGCGATCGCCGCCGCGACAGCGAGCTCCAGCGCGCCAGGAACATGAATCACCGTCGCCTGCGCCTGAAGCGCGCGCAACGCGTCGAGCGCGCCGTCGCGCAGCATGGCGACGATGTGAGCGTTAAACTTTGTCGCGACGACAAGAATGCGCGCGCCGGGAACAGGCGCGGCGTCTTCGTCGTCGGGTGCAAAACCTGCCATGGGGACTCCAGGAATGCGCGCAACCCTCTCCCTTGGGAGAGGCAAGGCGATCGGGTTAAGGGCTTACTCATCCTGAGGAGCGTGCGCAGCACGCGTCTCGAAGGACGAGGAGGCCCGACTTCGCGTATGTCTTCCTCACCCGATCGCCCCATCGGGAGAGGGTGGCTGCGAAGCAGCCGGGTGAGCGGCGACGATCTCAAATATGAAAGGTGGGCAGGAGGCGACCGCCGCGGCAACCAGAATTGCCGAGACGCAAACCTTTCACCCCACCCGGCTGCGTCTCCCTTGGGGAGAGGGAATCCGCGAGCCGATTTTGTGCGCGGTTTATGTCACACGAGCAGCGCGTTGTCAGCGCTCCAACACGCATTCGCGTCGAGACACAGGCTACCGAACCTCGCTCAACCTTGCGGCATAGCGCGCCATCAGATCGACTTCGATGTCGAGCGCCTCCCCTGCCCTGCGCGCGCCGAGGGTCGTCACCGCCAACGTGTGCGGAATGAGCAGAACGGAAAAGCGGTCGCCTTCGACTTCATTCACGGTGAGCGATACGCCGTCGAGCGCGACTGAGCCCTTCTTGGCGACGAAGCGCGACAGTTCGTGCGGCGCTTCTATCCAGAATCTAGACATGTCGTCGAAATCGTCGCGCGACAAAATCTTCGCGACGCCGTCGACATGGCCGGTGACGAGATGGCCGCCGAGCTCGTCGCCGATCCTCAGGGCGCGTTCGAGGTTGATGCGCGTTCCCTCGACCCATGTTCCAACCGTCGTCACCGCGAGCGTCTCGGCGGCGGCGTCGACTTCGAAGATTGTTCGCGCGCCGTCGCGGGCGACGGCGACGACGGTCAGACACACGCCCGAGCAGGCGATCGAGGCGCCAAGCGCGATGCTTTCCACGTCATAGGAGCAGGCGATGCGCAGGCGCCGCAATTCGCCGCGCGGCTCGATCGAAACCACTTCGCCCACATCGGTGACGATCCCGGTGAACATCAGTCGACCCGCGCGTAACGGGTCATGGTGTCCGCTCCGAGCGCGCGCGTTTCGATCAGACGATAGCGCGACTCATCTTCAAGCGCGGCGCGCGCCGCCGGCGTCAGCGCAGGCCGCCCTTCCCTGCCCAAAGGCTTGACGCCGGTATGCAGGATCACCTCGTCGGCAAGATCGGCGGCGAGCAGACTTTCCGCGACGCGCGGGCCGCCTTCGCTGAACACGCGGGTGACGCCGCGATCGGCGAGCAGCCTGAGCGCGCTCGAAAGATCGAGCAGGCCGTTATGCGTCGCGACGCATGCGACCTCGGCGCCGGTCGCGCTTTCGAACGCCTTGACCGCTTCACCGGAGACGGCGCTGCCAGTGATCACCAGCAGCGGCGTCTCGCGCGCCGTGGAAGCAAGGCGCGAACGCGGCGACAGTGACAGTTTCTCGTCGAGCGCCACCCGAAGCGGCTTGCAGTTCTGCATGCCCGGCAGGCGCACGGTCATCAGTGGATCGTCCACGCGCGCCGTGCCGCCGCCGATCATGATCGCGTCATGCAGCGAACGCTGCACATGGGTGAAGGCGTCGGCGACCGGTCCGGTGATGTGCAGGCGCGGATCATGCGCGGCGCCGGCGGCATAGCCGTCCGCGGTCCGCGCCAGTTTCAGCGTGATCATCGGCCGGCGGCGGGTGACCCGCAGAATATGCCCGAGATGATCGGCGCGCGCTGCGGCCGCGCCCGGCCCGACCAGCACGTCGATTCCCGCTTGGCGCAACCGCGCGTGGCCGTCGCCGGAGACGCGCGGGTCGGGATCCTCCAGCGCCGTGACGACGCGCGCGACGCCGCCGGCGATGATGGAATCGACGCAGGGCGGCGTCGCGCCATGATGCGCGCAGGGCTCCAGCGTCACATAGAGCGTCGCGCCGTGCGCGGCCTCACCCGCCGCCGCCATGGCGATCGCCTCGGCGTGCGGGCGGCCGCCCGGCGCGGTCCAGCCGCGGGCGATAACGATCCCGTCGCGCACCAGCAGCGCGCCGACCGCCGGATTGGGCGCGGTGCGGCCGAGATTGCGCCGGCCGAGCGCCAGCGCCGCCGCCATATAGGCGTCGTCGGTCGCGGTCTGCGGAAAGGATTTGTGGAGCGTCATGCCTTCTCGGGGTCGTCCGCGCCTTGATCGCTGTCGTCTTGTGCAAAGACCGCGCCGTCGCCGCTCTCCAATTCGTCGATCACCGCGGAAAAGTCGCTGACCTCGCGAAAATCGCGATAGACGGAAGCGAAGCGGACAAAGGCGACGGCGTCGAGCGAGCGCAGGCCCTCGATGACGAGTTCGCCGATACGCTGGCTTTCCACTTCAGCTTCGCCGAGGCTCTCCAACTGGCGCACGATTCCGGAAATCATCTGCTCGACCCGTTCCGGCTCGACCGGACGCTTGCGCAGGGCGATCTCGACCGAGCGCGTCAGCTTGTCGCGGTCGAAAGGCGCCCGCCGGCCCGACTTTTTCGCGACGATGATTTCGCGCAGCTGCACGCGCTCGAAAGTGGTGAAACGGCCGCCGCAGGTGGGACAGACGCGGCGCCGCCGGATACAGGACGAATCCTCGGCGGGACGCGAATCCTTCACCTGCGTGTCGGCGGAGCCGCAATAGGGACAGCGCATCCTGCGTCCTTCGAGCCGCGCGGAACACCCTCCCCTTGAGGGGGAGGGTCGAGCCCGCGAAGCGGGGTCGGGGTGGGGTGACAAACCAACACGACTAGGCGTGTCACCCCCACCCGGTCGCCATCGGCGACCGACCACCCCCCACAAGGGGGAGGTGGACGTCCCACCATCTAATAAATAGGGAACATCGCGGTCAGCGCGGGAACCTTTTCCTTCACCGCGGCTTCGGCCGCAGCGTTGGCTTCCTCGCCCCTCGACGAAAGCCCGTCGAGCACTTCGACGATCATCTTCCCGACCGCTTTGAATTCGTCTTGGCCAAAGCCGCGAGAGGTCGCCGCCGGCGAGCCGAGACGAATGCCCGAGGTGACGAAGGGCTTCTCCGGATCGAAGGGAATGCCGTTCTTGTTGCAGGTGATGTGGGCGCGGCCGAGCGCGGCTTCCGCCGCCTTGCCGGTGATCTTCTTCGGGCGCAGATCGACGAGCATCAGATGATTGTCGGTGCCGCCCGAGACGATCGCGAGGCCGGCGTCGACCAGCGTCTGGGCCAATGTCTGCGCATTGTCCTTCACCTGCTGCTGATAGGCCTTGAACTGCGGGGTCAGCGCCTCACCGAAGGCCACGGCCTTGCCGGCGATGACATGCATCAAGGGGCCGCCCTGCAGGCCGGGGAAGACCGCCGAATTGATCTTCTTGGCGATGTCCTCGTCATTGGTCAGCACCATGCCGCCGCGCGGCCCGCGCAGCGTCTTATGCGTCGTGGTGGTGACGATATGGGCGTGCGGGAAGGGCGACGGATGCAGACCTGCAGCGACGAGTCCGGCGAAATGCGCCATGTCGACCATGAAGAAGGCGCCGACGCTGTCGGCGATCTTGCGGAAGCCTTCGAAGTCCCAGATGCGGGAATAGCCTGAGCCGCCGGCGATGATCATCTTCGGCTTGTGCTCCTTGGCGAGCGCGGCGACCTGCTCCATGTCGATCCGCTGATCGTCCTTACGCACCGTATAGCTCACCGGCTTGAACCGGCGGCCGGAGACATTGACCGGCGAGCCATGCGTCAGATGGCCGCCGGCGGCGAGGTCGAGGCCCATGAAGACGTCACCCGGCTGCATCAAAGCGAGGAAGACCGACTGATTGGCCTGCGAGCCGGAGTTCGGCTGCACATTGGCGAAGCCGCAGTCGAACAGCTTCTTGGCGCGGTCGATCGCGAGATTTTCGGCGATGTCGACGAACTGGCAGCCGCCGTAATAGCGCTTCCCGGGATAGCCCTCGGCGTATTTGTTGGTGAGAACCGAGCCCTGGGCCTCCAGCACCGCCTTGGAGACGATATTCTCCGACGCGATCAGTTCGATCTCATGCCTCTGGCGGCCGAGTTCGAGTTCGATCGCCTTGGCGATTTCCGGATCGGAAGCGCTGACGGAGGCGGTGAAGAAACCGGAATGGCTCATTTCTAAGGACCTCTATGCCTAACGGCGGTGGGCGAAAGCAAAAACCGGCTCCCGGCGTTAAGCGGCGAAGCCGGTCACTTGGACGCGCATCGTGTCAGGGGTCGCTTATCACGACGAAGTCGTGACGGGAAGAGCGGCCGCGGTCGCGGACAGGGCGATCGGGTGAAGGGTTTCCTCATCCTGAGGAGCGTGCGCAGCACGCGTCTCGAAGGGCGAGGAAGCCCGGTTTCTCGTATTTTTCCTCACCCTCGTCCTTCGAGACGCCGCCTGCGGCGGCTCCTCAGGATGAGGGTGAGGAAACAATCCTTCACCCGATTCCCCTAGTTCGGGGACCTGGGCCTGGGCCTCAAGCGCTGATATGACGCATAGGGACTCACCGCCTTTCGCGGCGCCATAATTTCGCTTCAAACGGGCGTTTGAAATTCAATCAGTCGTTTTAAACGGAGGTTCGCCATGGGGAGCCATTTGGACGAAAAACTTGTCGCAGCCGGCGCCAGATCGCGCCGCCTGCTTGTCGACGCCGCCGTCTGCTTCGTCGCGACCTCCCTCTTCGCCGCCTTGCCTCCGCAATGGAAAAGCGGCGAAGCGCTGAAAGAGATAACGTTCACCACCGACCCGGTGAGCGGCAAAATCATCGACCGGCTCCTGTCCGAGGATCCTGTGCGCGACGTAGCGGAGCGCAACAGCGTTGCGCCGGCGCCGGCCGTCTTCACGGTCTATCCGCGGGAGCACATCTATGATTGGTCAAACCCAATCGCCCCTGTGGCGACGGAGACGCGCCCGGCGAAGCCAATGAAAGTCGCTGCTTCGCGCAAGCCGTCTCCGGAAACGAGAAACCCTGTCGAGTCGACGCCCCGAACCCCCCCGACCAAGAACGCCGAACCGGTCGCCCAGATGGACGAAAGCGCGGACCAGCCGGAACGGAGTTTATTGGCCAAGTTCGACCCGACAGGGCTCCCTTCAAAACTGGCCCCGCACGGCCAAAAGTTGTGGAATGGGGCGACGACGCTGACTGGCGCGGTGTCGAGCT
>JBFXJV010000133.1:0-8487 GCA_050174515.1 Methylocystis sp. | reverse complement strand
AGAGGAGGAAGCATGTTGGCGCTGGCATGCTCGGCGCTGCCTCGATCAATCCACAAAAGGCTCGCCAATCGCCGGCTTGACGCGATCGAGCCCCGTCGGCTCGGTCTGCACCCTCTTCCCGAATTGGCCAGCCTGTATCGGACCTGGCGTGAAGGCGCGTTGTCTCAGTCCATCCTGTATGAGCGCAACAAGCGATTCCAGAGCGCGATCCCGAGTCGTGCGATCGAAAACGCCGATGTCGTGATCGGCTTTGATACATCTTCCTGGATCCTTGCGGAGCGTTGCCGCGAGGCGGGCGTGCCGTTCGTCCTTGATCAGAGCGCCTGTCATCCCAACAGCAGGATCGCGGCCTACAATTCCATCCGCGACGCATTTCCCCAATGGGCATCGGATGTGCATATTCGCCTGCCCGAAATGCTCAGGGCCGAACAAATCGAACATGATTTGGCCGATGTCGTGGTCGCCGCGAGTTCATTTACGATCCGCACCCTCGTCGAGAACGGGGTTGCCGCCCACAAGATCTTCTTAAACGCATACGGCGTCGACATCGACCGCTTCCTCATCAAGCCATTGCATGGCGAGCGGCCATTGCGGTTCGTCTTCCTTGGGGCGATTTCGGCGCAAAAGGGCGTGCCTTTGCTGGTTGAAGCTTGGCGCAGGCTCGGGCCGCGCTCGGCACAATTGTGGCTCGTTGGTCCGGTTGAAGATCGCGTGCGTCGGCTCATTCCAGCGTTGCCCGGCCTGCAAATCGTCGGCCCCGTCGTTCATAGCGAGGTTCCGCGAATCCTGCAGCAGTGCGACGTGCTGGTGTTTCCCAGTTATTTCGAAGGCTTCGGTCTTGTTATCCTGGAAGCTATGGCCTGCGGCCTGCCCGTGGTCGCCACTAATGCGACGATCGCGCCGGACCTCTTCGAGGACGGCAGTGGCGGCTGGATCATTCCTGTCGGCGACATCGGAGCGCTGGCCGACCGACTGGAGAGCTGTCTGCGAAATCCGCACGGCGCGCGCGAGATGGGGCAAGTCGCTCGGCGTATCGCCGAGAGACACGTTTGGGAGAATTACGGTGACCGCTGGGTCCAGGTCCTCGATCGATTTCAGCATGCCGGAGCGCTCCGAACTTAGCGCGCCATGCTGGTCATCTTCGCCACCCATCCCATCCAATATCACGCGCCGCTATGGCAGGCGCTGGCAAAGGATGGCCGCGTGCCTTTCGAGGTCTGGTACTTCACCCATCACGCCGTGAACGCGAGCCTCGACGCGGAATTCGGCAAGGACTTCGCCTGGGACGTCGATCTGCTGTCCGGCTATCGACATCGACTGTTGAACGCCGCCCCTGGCGCGACGCCAACGACTTTCATGCGCTGTCGTTCGATCGAGCCGCTCGCGCCGATGTTGCGGGCGGCGGGTGCGCGGGCGGTGTGGATTCAGGGCTGGCAGGCGCTGGGATATTTGCAGGCGGCTTGGGCGGGAAAAAGAGCAGGGTGCGAGGTCTGGCTGCGCGGAGAAAGCAATGATCTGGCGCCGCCGATCTGGTGGAAGGCCCCCATCAAGCGCTTGCTGCTTGGCCGGCTTTTCGCACGCGTCGACAGGTTTCTCTGCATCGGGTCGGCCAACAGACGGCTCTATAAGCGTTTTGGCGTTCCCGACAGCCGACAGGGCGACGCGCCCTACGCGGTCGACAATGACCGATTCGCCGCGCAGGCGGCGGCCTTGCGTCCGCAGAGAGACTCTCTTCGCGGCCGCTGGGGAATCAGCGACAAGGCTTTCGTGGCGATGTTCTGCGGCAAGCTCGTCGCCAAGAAGCATCCGCAGGATCTCGTTTCGGCGGCCAAACGGGCGACAATGGATGGCCTTAACCTGCATCTGCTGTTTGTCGGCTCAGGTGAGTTGGGCGATGAATTGCGGCGCTCGTGCCGCGTCGTCTTCGATATCGATGATGAGGGAGCCAACTCAAGCCATCCGAACGACGAGAGACCGCCCGCGTCCTTCGTCGGCTTTCTTAATCAGACGGAAATCTCCAAGGCTTATGTCGCCGCCGATTGTCTTGTGCTGCCCTCGGATTATGGCGAGACCTGGGGCCTCGTCGTCAATGAAGCGATGGCGAGCGGCTTGCCATGCATCGTCAGCGATCGCTGTGGGTGCGCAGAGGATCTTGGCGTCATAGGCCCAAATCTCATTTTCCCATTCTCGGACATTGAAGCCCTAGCCGAGCGGCTTCAGGTCTTGGCGCGCCACGAGCCGGTCGCGAGAGTTGCGCCGGAGTCGCTGGCCGACTTCTCATTCGACCGCAGCATACGGACCGTATGTGCGGCGTTCGATGACCTCGTCTGAGCGTGGCCGCGATTTCCGTGAACGAAATGCGGATCGCTAATGATTGCGGTCGCTCGGGGGGATTTTGACGAACGGTTGCGCGTGACCGATTCGAGTACAGCGAGCGCCGCCATCATCTGCGGCGCCGGGATCGTGTCGGGCAAGGAGATGATGGCGCTGGAACTCGGCGACGGTTTGCGCGCGAAGGGGGCTAGGGTCGTCTACGTGACCAGCTTGTGGGGAGACGGAGACTTTAGCCGACGTCTCTCCGGCCGTGCGGTCCCGTTCTATAGGATGCGGCTCGGCTTCATCTCGGCTTCGCTTGGCCTTGACGCTATCGCGATGACTGCAGACCAGTTCATAAGGTGGCCGAAGCTGCTCTATGACTACGCCCGCTTTCTCAGGCGCGAAAAACCAAGACGCATCATCCACACCAACTGGCATCACGTCCTGGTTCTATGGCCGTTTCTGAAGCAGGGGCGGGATATCTACTGGGCGCATGAAGTGCTGACGGACAGTCCGCGGCAGGCGCGATTCTTCCGCGCGCTGGCTCGGCGCATCCGATGTTTCGTGGCGGTCTCGGAGGCGGCGAGCGATGGGCTGCGTCGGATCGGGCTTGCGGACGCCAAGATTTCCGTCATTCGCAACGGGCTCGGAGATCCCACCGAAACGCTCGCGGGGCCGCGCGCGAGCACGGGCGGCGATATCGGCATCGTCGGCCAAATCGGCGCATGGAAAGGACACGAAGACCTGCTTGAGGCATTCGCGCTGATCGCAGGCCGCCGCCGAAATGCACGATTGCATGTTTTCGGCCCCGCCAACGGAGAGAACCTGCGCCGCCTCGACGCACGGGCGGAGGAGATTGGCGTCGCCCGACGCATCGTTTGGCATGGCTATGTCGCCGACAGATCGAAAATTTACTCGCTGATCGATGTGTGCGTGATCCCTTCCCATGTTGACGAATCATTTGGCCTCACGGCTCTTGAGTCGGCGTTCTTCGGCCTGCCGGCGGTCGCCACGAGGAAAGGCGCGCTGCCAGAAATCGTCGTCGACGGCGTAACCGGCTTTCTTGTCGATGCGCGCTCGCCGGCCCAACTCGCCGATCGCCTCGATCAGCTCCTGGCTAGTCCAGAGTTGCGCCGCCAGATGGGCGCGGCGGCGCGCGAGCGCGCGACGCGGCATTTCAGTCGTGAGCGCTTCGTCAATGAATTTTCGCGGTTGCTTGCCAGTTGAGCATGGCTCGCACATCTAAGACGCCGGCATGAGGCGCGTTCTTTCGAGTCCTGGCTTTTGCCTGCTGCTGGCCTTCGTGCTCTATCTGATGGTGTCCGCGACCTCGGCGCCGGAGCTGTGGGCGACGTCGCTCATAGCAATTGTCGCGGCGCTCGTGGCGCTGGGATGGCATCAGGCGCCTCCCGTCCTGGCATGGTTGATCGCGATCAACATGCTGCCGGTTTGGGCTGATATCGCCCAGATCGAATTGAGCAACAGCGGTTGGGTCGCCATTGGGGTCGTCGCCAATCTGCCCGACGCCATCGTCCGCAGTTCATGCGCGATCACATTCGAGGCGATCGGAATGCGATGCGGTCTTATTCTTGGACGCCAAATCTTCGGATTTCGCCGCGACGTCATGCAGGAGCAGGCCGCGAGCACCCCCTACTCGCCGAAGCGCATTTTACTGGCCTATGTCGCGTTCTTGCCAGTTTCGGTTCTCGTGGCAGCGATCGGCCAGGCCGCGCCAGGTCTCGCGCAGCCCGCTTACGTATTCAGCCTCCTAAAATTCGCCTTGATCTATATTCTCGCCGCAAGAGTTTTTGCGACGGGCCGTGACGCTCCTCTGCTTGTTCTCGTCATTGTCGTTGAGATCCTGACCGGCAGCATCGGAGGCTGGGCGTCCTATAAGGAGGGCTTCTTCGTCGTTATGATTGCGCTGGCGACGACCTCCCGCCGCTTTAGCATCCAGCACGTCAGCCTCGCGGTCGCCGGCGTCGCGGCGATGCTCTATCTTTCCTTGGGATGGACCGCGGTCAAGAAAGAGTTTCGCCGCAATATTGTCGGCAGTGACGCATGGACCTCTCTTACGTGGCTCGCCGATAAATATTTCGGCGGCGATCTCGATCTCGTCGCCGCGGCCGTCGACCTTCTGGATCGCGTTGGCTACAACAAGTTTTACGCGATGATCATCAGCGCCAATACCGATAGTCTGCAGGGAATCTATTACCGCGCGCTTATCCATATCGTCACGCCGCGGATGCTTTTCCCCGACAAGGCGGCGCTCGACGATACGGCGCAGACGGCGCAGGCGCTTGGATGGCGGATCGTGGATAATACGTCGATCGGCCTTGGCTATATTGCTCAGGCCCACATCGATTTTGGTTTTCCCGGACTGCTCGCGCCAATGATCGCGCTCGGCGCGGCCTTCGGCGCCATCTATGCCTATTTCCTCACGAGACCGGCGCCGCCGCTCATCCGCGAGGCCTTTGCCGTCGCTTGCCTGTTCAACGCTTTACGATTCGAAGCGAACATCGACAAGCAATTGGGGGGATTGATTTGGTCGTTTCTGGTACTGGCAATTGTATTGCGTACTGGCGGCGCAATCTTCGGGCTATTGCTGGAACAACGGACCATTAATGCAACGGGCGTCGGATACGCTACGACTAAGCCGTGATCCGCTCTTCACGACCGTTGAACATCCTGCATGTCATCCCGTCGATCTCGGCCGCGCATGGCGGTCCAAGCCAGGCGATCATTGCAATGGAGCGTGCGCTAACGGCGGCGGGCGTGAATGTGACCACGGCGACGACCGATGATGACGGTCCTGGGCGTAAACTAGCCAGCCAAGATCGTGTCGCCGAGGCCAGTGGAGCGAAACGAGCCTACTTTCGCAAACGGGTCGAATTTTACAAGATCGCGCCCGGACTCGCGCCCTGGCTATGGAAGAATGCGCAACGCTTCGACGTGATCCACATCCACGCGCTGTTTTCATTCACCAGCGTTATCGCCGGCTTCATCGCACGGCTGAGGCGCGTTCCCTATGTCGTTCGTCCGCTCGGCACATTGACCTTGTATGGCGTTACGAAGCGGCGTCCGCTGCTCAAGCGCATCTCTTTGAAATTGATCGACGGGCCGTTGCTGCAGGGCGCGGCCTATGTGCATTGCACGAGCGAATCCGAACTCGATGAAGCGAAGGCGCTGGGGCTGAGATTTAACGGAGGAGTCATTCCGCTTGGCGTCGAGCAATCGAGTGCTCGACGCGCCGAGAAGAAATCGACAAGTCCTGTCTCGCAGGATGGCGCTTGCCCCACCTTGCTTTACCTGTCGCGTATCGATCGCAAGAAGAACATCGAAGGCTTGCTGAGCGCCTTTGCCATGATTGCGCGGGATCGCCGGGGCGTGCGGCTGATAATCGCCGGCGACGGGCCTGCTGAATATGTGAACGCGCTCAAAGCGCAGGCAGCGACGCTGTCGATCGAAAAGCGTGTCGAGTGGCTCGGTCATATTGAGGGAGACGCTAAGGTCGCGGCGCTGGCCGCCGCCGACATATTCGTCTTGCCGTCCTATTCGGAGAACTTTGGCGTCGCTGCGGTTGAGGCGATGATCGCCGGACGGCCATGCATCCTCGCCGAAGGCGTTGGCGTCGCCAGGGAAGCGGGGGCGGCCGGCGCCTGCCGTGTGGCGGCGCCCGAGCCTCGCGCTCTTGCCGAGGCGCTTGCCCGATTGCTCGATGACGACGCGGAACGCGACTTCATGGGGCGGCGGGCGGCTGCCTTTGCTCAACAGCAATATTCGACGGTCGTGATGGCCCAACGACTGATCGCGCTCTATGCCTCTCTCGCGCGATCCGGCCGGGAGCGGCCGGCATGAATTTTCTCGATCAGATCAGCGTGCTGATTCTGACTTGCAATGAGGCGGCCAATATCGGCCGCACGCTTTGCGCGTTGCGCGCGTTCCCCGAGATCATCGTGCTCGACAGTGGCAGCGCCGATGCAACGGCCTCGATCGTCGATGGCTTCGCCAATGCGCGGCTCATCGCGCGGCCGTTCGATGAGCACGCCAAACAATGGAACTACGGACTTACCCAGTGCGGGCTGACGCGTCCCTGGGTGTTGGCGCTTGACGCCGATTATTTCCTGCCGGCCGATTTCGTCGATGAGATATCGCGCCTGGCGCCATGCGATCGAATATCCGCCTATCGCGCTAATTTTCGCTATTGCATTAACGGCAGGCCATTGTCGAGCGCTCTCTATACGCCTGTCGCGGTGCTCTTTCGTCGCGACCGGGCGCGCTATGTGCAGGAGGGCCATACGCAGCGCCTCGTCGTTAATGGCGCGATCGCGGCGCTTGACGCGCGGATCGACCATGACGACCGCAAGCCGCTGAGCCGCTGGCTGCAGTCCCAGCAGCGCTATGCCCGGCTCGAGGCGGCGCACCTGCTCGGCATGCAGCGCCAAAACATGCGGCTTGCCGACCGGATCCGGCGCACCGGCTGGGCGGCGCCGATTCTCGTATTTCCGTATGCATTGATTTGGAGGCGCTGCCTATTCGACGGCTGGCGGGGTTGGTTTTATGTATTACAGCGGACGCTCGCGGAAACAATGATCGCGCTTCAAATCATCGATCAGCGCATTCGAGGTCAAGACGCTGTGCTTGGCGCTGCGCCCGCGCCGCTGACGGACAAGCAGCACGAGCATTGAAAGCGTTGCAGGCAAGACAAGACGCTCAGAAACCATGCGGTCCGGCAATCTGAAAGAAGTTACCGAAAACTGGCTCGGCAAGCATGTATGCGTCGTCGGCGATATCATGCTCGATCGCTTTGTCTATGGCCAGGTGGAGCGCGTCTCGCCCGAGGCGCCCATCCCGATTCTCCAGTTTCAGACGGAAACGATGATGCTCGGCGGAGCAGGAAATGTGGCGCGAAACGTTGCGGCTCTGGGCGCGAAGGTCACCCTGATAGGCGCGTTGGGCGAAGACGAATCCGCCGACATGATCTCCGGCCTTCTGATCGCGGAGGAAGGCATCGAAGGCCATTTCCTGCGCCGGCCGGGCGTCCCTACGACGATCAAGTCCCGCTTCGTCTCTGATGGCCAGCAAATCATGCGGCTCGACGTCGAAAGGAAGCAGGACTTATCCGAGTCCGAGGCGGACGAGCTCGTCCGCCGTTTCGAAAAGACGCTCGCGACGGCAGATGCGGTGGTCCTGTCCGACTACGCAAAGGGCGCGCTGACGTCCGGCGTGATCGGCCGCATGGTCGCGCTCGCCCGCAATCGTATGATTCCGGTGGTCGTGGATCCGAAGTCGCTCGACGTAGGGCGCTACGCTGGCGCCTCCGTGCTGACGCCGAACTGTTCCGAAGCCGAGGCGATCACACGGCTCGACTGCCGAACAAGCGAAGGCGCCCAGATGGCGGCGCGCAGGATCTGCGAACAGGCTGGCGTCGAGTCCGTCGTCATGACGCGCGGCGCCCATGGGATGACGATTTTCGAGAAAGCCGCGGCAGGCGCCGCGATCAGCATTCCGGCGGTTGCGCGCGAGGTCTTCGACGTGTCGGGCGCAGGCGACACGGTCGCCGCGGCGCTCGCGCTTTCGCTCGCTGCCGGGCTCGATGTGACGAACGGAGCGCGTGTCGCCAATGTCGCGGCCGGCATCGCCGTCGGCAAGCGCGGGACCGGCGTCGTTTGCGCCAGAGAACTCGCCTATGCGCTGCGCGAACCGGCGCCGGGCGATCCCAAGATCGTCGACCGCCGCGCCGCGCTCGCCATCGTGCGCGACTGGAAACGTCAAGGGCTCAAAGTCGGATTCACCAACGGTTGCTTCGATCTTCTGCATCCCGGCCATGTCGAACTTCTGAGACGATCGCGCGCCGGCTGCGATCGTCTTCTCGTGGCGCTGAACAGCGACGCGTCGGCCCGTCGACTGAAGGGTCCAACGCGGCCGGTGCAAAATGAGACGGCGCGGTCGCGCGTCATGGCGTCGATCGCCAGCGTCGATCTTGTCACTTTGTTCGAGGAAGACACGCCGCTCGAACTCATCGAACTTCTGAAGCCGGACGTTTTGATCAAGGGCGCGGATTATACGATCGAGACAGTCATCGGCGCGGATGTCGTTGAAGCCTATGGCGGCGAGGTGCTCCTCGTCCCGCTCGAGGCCGGACACAGCACAAGTTCGATCATTGCGCGC
>JBFXJV010000132.1:0-8489 GCA_050174515.1 Methylocystis sp. | reverse complement strand
TTGCGTGAGCTTCAAAGGCAATCTCTTTCTGCGCTGGGCAGGGTATGGGCAGGTCGCTTGTGCGTCCCGATGCTTCTCTATGCTTCCTGAAGACTGAACGTCTTGTCAAGAAATCAGTCAATTGCAATACTCCTGCTGCCTCATGCTGCCTCTTGCACACTTATGTTTAAGGCCTTTCTCAGCTTCCCAAGCTGAATGTCGTGGGTTCGATTCCCATCGCCCGCTCCAATCCCCATCAAGACGCGAGAAAAGCCGCCCGAGCTATCGGTCGTCGCTGTTGAGCATCCTCTTCAAAAGTGCGAAGCGGATGGCGATTGAATCGCCTTCGACCCGAAAGTGACCATGTCCAACGCCGCCGTCCATGCTCACGCGCCTGCCGCGCCGCTCAGCGCCCATAGATCGGGGCCGCTTTCGGGCCGGGTGCGTCCGCCGGGCGACAAATCCGTCTCGCATCGTGCGCTCATCTTCGGCCTGCTGGCGATCGGCGAGACCAGGATCGAAGGTCTGCTCGAGGGCGAGGACGTGCTGCGCACGGCCCAGGCCTGCCGACAGCTTGGCGCTAAAGTCGTGCGCCATGCCGAGGGAGGCTGGAGCGTCTGGGGCGCGGGGCTCGGCTCGCTCCTGCAGCCGACTGAGACGCTCGACTTCGGCAATGCCGGCACCGGCTCGCGGCTGATGATGGGCGTCGTCGCCGGCCATCCGATCGTCGCGCGCTTCGACGGCGACGCCTCGCTGCGCAAGCGGCCGATGAAGCGCATCCTCGATCCGCTGGCGCTGCAGGGCGCGCAGGTGTTGGAAGAGGCCGAAGGCGGCCGGCTGCCGCTTGTTCTGCAAGGATCGAGCGAACCCTTGCCGGTCGAATACAAGACGCCGGTCGCCTCGGCGCAGATCAAATCCGCAGTGCTGCTCTGCGGGCTGAATTCGCCCGGCCAAACCAGCGTGATCGAGGCCGAGGCTTCGCGAGATCACACAGAGAAAATGCTCACGCATTTCGGCGCGAAGGTCGTCAGCGAACCTTACGGCGCGCATGGCCGGAAGATCACGCTTGAAGGGCGTCCGGAACTTCTTGCGCGCGACGTGCGGGTTCCAGCCGATCCGTCGTCGGCCGCCTTTCCGCTCGTCGCCGCGCTGATCGTCGAGGGCTCCGACATTGTCGTCGAAGGCGTGATGACCAATCCGCTGCGCAGCGGCCTCTTAGCGACGCTGCTGGACATGGGCGCCGACATCGCCTTGGAGAACAGGCGCGAGGAGGGCGGCGAAGAGGTGGCCGACATTCGTGTCCGCGCGTCTCGACTTAAAGGCGTCGACGTGCCGGCCGAGCGGGCGCCGTCGATGATCGACGAATATCCGATCCTCGCTGTCGCGGCGTCTTTCGCGCAGGGCGAGACGCGAATGCGCGGGCTGTCCGAATTGCGGGTGAAGGAATCGGATCGGCTGGAGGCGGTCGCGGCCGGGCTCAAGGCCAATGGCGTCGACTGCGAGATCGTCGGCGACGATCTCATCGTGCGCGGCGGCCGGGTCGCCGGCGGCGGCATGGTCGAGACGCATCTCGATCACCGGATCGCTATGAGCTTTCTCGTCATGGGTCTCGCCGCGCAGAAGACGGTCGCGGTCGACGACGAGACGATGATCGCGACGAGCTTTCCAGCCTTTCGCGCGCTGATGGAGCAGCTCGGAGCACGCTTCTCGTGAGCTTCGTCATCGCGATTGACGGTCCCGCGGCGTCGGGAAAGGGCACGCTGGCGCGACGGCTTGCGGCGCATTTCGGCTTGCCGCACCTCGACACCGGATTGCTGTACCGGGCGACGGCCTGCGCGCTCTTGGACGAGGGCCTGCCTCTCGACGATGTCGAGGCCGCGGTGGCGGCGGCGCGCAGCCTGTCGCTTGTCGATTTCGACGAGTCGCGGCTTCGCGCGCGCGACATGGGCGAGGCGGCCTCCGTCGTCGCCGCCATGCCGGCGGTGCGCGCCGCGCTCATCGACATGCAGCGCGGCTTCGCTTCGCGGCCGGAAGGCGCGGTTCTTGACGGGCGCGACATCGGCACGGTGATCTGCCCCGACGCGACCGTGAAAATTTTCGTCACCGCGGCGCCGGAGACTCGCGCGACCCGCCGCGCGCTGGAACTGGCGCGCGCCGGCGAAGCGGCCGACTACGCCGCCATTCTCGAAGATGTGAGGAAGCGCGATGCGCGTGACAGCGGGCGCTGCGCCGCGCCGCTGAAGCCGGCCGCGGACGCGGTGACGCTCGATACCACCGACCTCGATATCGAAGGGGCGTTTGCGGCCGCTCTAGCGGTGGCGCAACAGAAAATCGAAGGGGAATGAGGAACCTGACTTCGCGCGAGACCGCAGCTGCCGAAGCATCCGTCGGCGCCCTTTTCCAGAGCGATCGAGCAGCGCCGGCGGAGCCAGGCGTCGGCGCGACGCGCGATGATTGCGCCGCCCGCGGCTTCCGCCGACTTGCCGATAGCGTGCATGATCCGCGGCCAGCGCTCAAGATCGGCCGCGGCGCCACAAATGTCGTCGACGATGGATTCGAAATCCGGCATGCGTAGATACCAATGGGTTAATTTACCATATTGAGGCGGTTGTCGGCGTTCCTCTACAGGCGCCGCGACCGCCCGATCGTTCCGCTGGTTCGCAGGCTTTTGCCGCTCCAAATCGCTCATGACCGCCGAAGACAAACGCGTTTTCCGCTTCGCGCCGTCGCCGAACGGTTATTTGCATCTCGGCCACGCCTATTCCGCTCTCTTGAATTTCGATCTCGCGCGCCGGCGCCATGGCCGCTTTCTCTTGCGCATAGAGGATATCGATAGGGGCCGCGCCCGAGCTGAATTCGAGGCGGCGATCTATGATGATCTCGCCTGGCTGGGGATCGACTGGGAGCGGCCGGCGCGCCGGCAGTCAGAGCGCTTCGGCGATTACGCCGGCGCGCTCGAACGGCTGGACGAGATGGGTTTCCTCTATGCCTGCGACTGCAGGCGTTCGGATATCGCTCGGGCGACGGACGGGAAGCCGGACTGGCCGCGCGATCCGGACGGCTCGCCGCTCTATCCCGGAACATGTCGCGCCAAGCCGCGCCGTCCGGCGCGCGAGGCGCTTGCCGCGGGCGGCGTCGCCTTGCGGCTCGACATGCGCAGAGCGTCTGCGCTCGCGGGGCAGGGGCTGACCTGGCGGGAATCCGGCGCGCCGCCCCCGATGTCGCGAGGAGGCGAAGCCCGCGAAGCAATTCGGTCGACGCGCGAGGGCTCCGGATTGCTTCGCTGCGCTCGCAATGACGCAGGAAGGCTCGTTCATGCCGATCCGTCGCGATGGGGCGACGTCGTCCTCGCGCGCAAGGATACGCCGGCGAGCTATCACATCGCGGTCGTCGTCGACGATGCGCTGCAGGGCGTGACCGATGTCGTGCGCGGCAAGGACCTGTTCGAGGCGACAAGCCTGCATCGACTGCTTCAAAATCTACTCGACCTGCCGGCGCCGGACTATATGCACCACGGCCTCGTTCTTGACGAAAACGGCGACAAGCTCGCAAAGAGCGTCGCGTCGACTGCGCTGCGGGCCTTGCGCGCGCAAGGCTGGACGCCGGCCGACGTGCGCCGGCGCATAGGACTATAGAACCATCATTGCGACGCGCTCGGCGATCGATCGCAATCGCTTCTCTTGGTCGATTGTGTTTCGGCTCCGAAGGTTGTCCCCTATCGGCTTCGAAACGTGACCCCGGTCGACGATCGATTCCTCACGTTGGATCGGGTCGCTATCGAAGTCGTGGTGGGGTGAACCTTGGAAGCCGATAGGGGCCAAGTGCCCCGCCGATTCACAGGCAACTCGCATCAAGGATGAAGGCCCGTAGGGACAAAACCGCCCCGCCAAGCGGCTGGCTCGCGGGTTTGGTTCGCGGCCGCCCGCCCGCGCGACGACGTGCGGGGATGACTCAAACAAACCTCTTGAAACAATACCCCCTGTGGTTATATATCGGTCTCAATGGCTAGGAGCGGATTTGCGAATTTTCAAAACCAAGGGATTTGCCCGTTTTGCTCGAAAGGAAAAGGTCGGGGATGCGCGGCTGCGCGAAGCGATTAGCCGCGCGGAGAAGGGCGGCATAGACGCCGCGCTCGGCGGCAACCTCATCAAGCAACGGGTTGCACGGGATGGCGGGGGCAAATCGGGCGGATTCCGCACGGTCATCGCCTATCACGTGGGGGAGCGAAGCATATTCCTCTATGGTTTTGCCAAGAGCGAGCGGGACAATATTGGGGCAGAGGATTTGGAGATTTTGAAAAAGCTCGCGGGGCAGCTTGTGCGCCTGAGCACGGCGGAGATTGAAAGGGCAATCGAGGAAGGCGAACTCATCGAGGTGGAGCATGACGACTAAGGCCAAGAAGAAATATCGCAGCAAAATCGCCGAAGCCGCGCATGAAACCGCGAGCGGCCTGCATCGCATTGGGCTGCTCGACGCCAAGACGATGCGCGAATTTGATGCGACCTGTCTCACCACGATTGAGCCGCTGACGGGCAAGCAAATCCTCGCGCTGCGCGAGCGGGCAGGGGTGAGCCAAGGCGTGTTTGCCCGCGTCCTGAACGTAAAGCCGAAATTGGTGAGCGAGTGGGAGCGCGGCGAAAAGAAGCCGAGCGGACCCTCTCTCAAGCTGCTTTCCATCGTGAAAGCGCGGGGCCTTGAGGCGATAATCTGAGTTGTAAAAGGATGCCTTAAAACACCTATTTTTCTAGGGTTTCAGACGATTCCATAGTATAATTATCCGGTCAAAAAGTTGACCAACCACTTGAAGGAATCGTAGATGAAATTCGAAAGTAAATTCAAAAAAACAGCCCATCGAATTGGGTGTTTCATGGCGCTTTTGCGTAGCAAAAGCGCAAAGCGCTTGGCTCCTGTGCTTGGAGCGCAAGCAAAGCTAAATGCAGCAGCTCCTAAACTCGCTTGCGCTCCAAGCACAGGAGCGTGCGACTAGCATATTTTTCTGAAAAATTCTAGGCGTTCGCTTAGTTCTGCACAGATTTTTAATTCGGCCAATCTTCAATGTTCCGCCTCTTCCGCGACACGTAAGCTGGCCTGTTCGTCAACTGTAAAATGAGCGCAACTGCGGCAGTGGTGTATTGACCTCTGGCATCAACGGTAACATCCCCATAGCTCTTCGCTGCCTTTGTTAGATTTTTGCATAAGTCTCGAATGTCTTGCGTATCGAACGAAGTATGGACATCGTGAGCAAAACGGTTGCGAATGCGGCGCAAGGTCTCGCATTCCTTAAATTCTTCATTCGATATAAGGCCGAGCGAGTAGGCGGCGGCGGTACGAGTGCTGAAAGTTCCTAGAGGTGCGTTAAAGCCTTCCACCAATTTCAGACTGCTGTCCGCTTCATTAAAAAAGCCAAGCAGGATGCGGCGCATTAGGGCTCGGACCCATAAAGTTGTTGGCTTGGGCGCGGCGTCGTGATTCACAGCTTCTGAAACGAAGCGCCAATGATTCCCGACCGTTTTTGGCTGACCGACGCCCAATTTGCGAAGATTGCGCCGCACCTCCCCACCGACACGAGGGGCAAGGCGCGGGTCGACGATCGGCGCGTGATCAGCGGGATCGTCCATGTGCTGAAATCCGGCGGACGCTGGGTCGACGCGCCGTCGGAATACGGGCCGCGGAAGACGCTCTACAACCGTTATGTCCGGTGGGCCGCCAAGGGCGTGTGGGTCAATCTCTTCCGCGCGCTCGCGCAAGCTGGCGGCCCGCCGCCGCAGCTTCTCATCGACTCCTCCGCGGTCAAGGCGCATCGCTCCGCCAGTGGCGGCAAAGGGGGGAGCGCGCCCAGGCGATCGGTCGATCGCGCGGCGGACGCACGACCAAAATCCATGCGCTGACAGACGCTCAATGCCGACCTGTCGCCTTCATGCTCACGGGCGGCAATGTCGCCGATTGCGCCGCTGGCGCAGAGCTTCTGTCGAAGATGCCCGCCTGTGACATCCTGCATGGCGACAAAGGTTACGACAGCGACGCCATCCGCCGGCAGGTCGAGAATGTCGGCGTGATGCCGAACATCCCACCCAAGGCCAATCGCAAATGGAAAAACTGCTTCTCGCCCTTCCTCTACCGAAACCGCAACGCCATTGAGCGCATGTTCTGCCGACTGAAGGACTTCAGGCGCATCGCCACGCGCTACGATCGAAGCGCGACTAACTTTCTCGCAGCCGTCTGCATCGCGGCGACAATCAGCTATTGGTTATGAGTCTGGGCCCTAATTCATCGAGGTAGCTGCACGAAATCATCACCCGCCCTCTATCGCTTTCTTTGTTCAATTCTGGGAGAAAACGCGAGAACTCAATCAAGTGGGGATGTATTTCAGAAAACGGCAGATGATTGTCGCTCATTATTGGAGCCTCGAAATCGTGCTTCTACTTTCAGTTAACCGCCGCGCGAGTCAGTTTGCGTCGCCTTGCCCGTGGCAAGGTCGTGCAAGGCTTCCTCGCGCTGGCGGCGGGTGAAGGCAGGGGGACGCCCCATATGAATGCCCCGCGCCTTGGCGCGGGAGCGGCCCTCGCTGGTGCGGGCGCGAATTAGTTCGCGCTCGAATTCAGCAAGCCCGTCGAGAACGGTCAACATCGATCTGCCGCGCCGGGTGGTGGTGTCGTACCATGCGTCGGCCAGTGACCGGAATCCGACTCCGGCCTTCGCAATGGCGTCGAGCGTGTCGAGTAGGCCACGAGTCGAACGCGCGAGCCTGTCGAGACGTGTCACATGCAACACGTCGCCCTTGCCCAAAGACGCGAAGGCGCGGCGGAGTTGTACGCGATCGGTCTTCGCCCCGCTGGCCTTCTCCTTAAACACCTTCTCGGCTCCTGCTGTGTTTCGGCTCCGAAGATTGACCCCTATCGGCTTCGAAACGCGACCCCGGTCGACGATCAATTTCTCACGTTGGATCAGGCCGCTGTCGGCGTCGACCTTGGAAGCCGATAGGGGGTCAAATGCCTCGCCGATTCACAGTCGATCTCGGTGTGCGTCGCCGCACGAACATTTGCTCGGAGTCCCGCTAGCTTTGGATCATCGAGTTCTGAAGCGCCAGGGGAGAGCCAAATGTTCGAGATCATTCAAAGCCTGATCGACCAGGAAGCCCAAATCCGCATTCCGGCGGCCCATCTGACGCCGCGCGCTAATCTCTATGAGCTGGGGATGACCCCCTATACGGCGATCCGTCTGCTGCTCGCGGTCGAGCGCGAATTCCGCATCGAATTCCCGCGCGACTCGCTCAACCGGGAATCGATGGCGACGATCGAGAGCATCGTCCGCCGGGTTCGGGACAGCCAGTTCGTTCCGGCTTACGAGTGGCGCGAAGCCGCCTGAACAGACGCCGCTCGCCTGGCCCGCGCAAGGCGATAATTGCAAAAACCATTTCGTCCCAAAGCTATTTCGTCTGGCGAGCCGCGACCTTGGCGTCGCTATTCGGCGCTTTAGCCATGAGCCCATCGATGCGGTCGCGCTCTCTCTTGAAGTCGACGAGAAGCCTGCCCTCGATTTCACGCGTGCGCGCGAGCTTTACGCGCATCGGATCGACGAAATGGCCATTGACCATCACCTCGTAATGTAGGTGCGGTCCGGTGGACAATCCGGTCGAGCCCAGGAAGCCGATGACCTGGCCCTGTTTGACCCGCGAACCTTCCTTCACGCTGCGCGCGAAGCCGGACATGTGATTGTAGGTGGTGATGTAGCCATTGGCGTGCTGGATTTCGACGCGGCGCCCATAGCCTGAATCCCAGTGCGCCTTGATGATCGTGCCATTTCCGGCCGCAAGGATGGGCGTGCCGATCGGCGCCGCCCAGTCAACGCCCGTATGCATCTTGTAGTAGCCGAGGATCGGATGGCGACGCATGCCGAAGCCGGAACGCGTTTCGCCGTTCGCAATTGGCTTGCGCACCAGGAATTTGCGGCTCGATCGGCCGTTCTCGTCGTAATAGTCGACAAGTCCGTCGTCGGGCGTGAAGAAGCGGTAATAGCGATAGGACTCGTTGCGGGTCGTCAGCGACGCATAGAGCAGCGCGTCGCGTCCGGCGGTCGCGCCCTCGTCCGCTTCGTCGTAGAAGACGTCAAACGTGTCGCCGGCGGCGACGCCGCGCTGGAGATCGACGTCATTTGCGAAAACCCGCACGATCTCATTGATGATCGGTCGCGGAATCTGCTGTTTGAGAGCGGTCTCATAGAGGGAGTCGTAAAGGCGCATCGCGCCTTCGTCCTCGTTGATCCCGTTTCGTGACTTTGACCCGCCGCGCTTGGCGAATGACGACGGCCCGGTCGGAGTTTGCACGAATGCGCCCTTGTCCGTCGCCGCGACGATCGATTCGATCGTTTCGTCGTTGTAAACCGACACGCGGGCGAGCTGCATGTTCTTGCCCGATCCGTCGAAGTCCGCGAAGAGCAGCTTGACCCGCTGGCCCTCGCGCACCGGCTCGCCGCGCTTGTTCTTGAAGGCCGCGGCGACCAGGGCGGCGCGG
>JBFXJV010000131.1:0-8490 GCA_050174515.1 Methylocystis sp. | reverse complement strand
CGGAGGATGAAGATTGCACGCTCATCATCACGCCGAAAGCTGATGAGCGTGGTCGAGTCCGTTATATGCGTAGCGTCTCCTGCGCGAATTGACGCTGCAGGTCGCGCTCCCGGATTAGGCCAGAGGGTAATCCTTGGGCGAGGTCGTTCGGAAACGGACGTCTTCGCCTTTTTGTTTTTTGGGCTGCCGTTATCCTAAAACTTCGTCTGCAGGCGCAGGCCGAGATAGCTCGCGCGCGTCCTCACCGGATTCCACGGATCGATGATCTGGACGTCGCCAGAAAGCCGGAACCATCGCGTCACCGCGAAATTGTAGAAGGCTTCGACGCCGCTCTCGCTCCGTCGGTAAATCCGGCGCATCGCCAGTCCGGAGAGGAGCGGCCGGGTCAGACCATAATGGTAGTAGCCGACGCCCCAGCGATCGTCTTCGCGTCCCGCCATCAGATTATTGCCGGCGAGACCGGCGACCACGCTCCATTTGACCGGATTGGGGTTGCCGTCTGACAGCGTCGCGAGCGAAAACACGCCCCAGCCGACCTTGGGGTCCGTGGCGCTCTGCATCAGATATTGCTGTACCGCGTAGGAAACGAAGCGATAGCCCTTCTTGGTGATTCCCCTGAGCCGGGCGATCGCCGCGCGTTCCCCGATGTCATCGAGGTCGAACCCCCTCGCGTTGCTGTAGGCGGCGCGAACCGTATGAAAGCCGTGGAGCCCGCCGATCTTGACGGGCACGGTCAGCATCAGTCCGGCGCCGACGCCGCGCTCGAACGGCCGCTGGATAACGCGCGGCTGCTGGGCGTTGCGCGGGTCGGCGACCATCACTTTGAGATCGAAATATTTGGTCTTGAGAGCGGCGACGCCGCCGAGGAGATAGGGCGGGGCGACGATCAGGCGGTCGGCGACGCTCTCCGGCGAGCTGACGCCGATGCCAGTCGAGGGCAGGGCGAAAGAGCGGTTCATGAAAGTCTCGATGCCGCCGCCGCCGACAAGCGGCGTCTGCGAGGCCAGCGTCAGCATGTTGAACTTGCCGATCGTGACCGAGAACTGCTCGCTGAATTCCTGCGTCAGCGTCATCGACAGGGCCGAGTGATAGCCGTCGCGCTCGATGAAGGCCTGGGCGACATTGACCGGCAGCAGCGCCAGATCCTGCCGGTTCACGTTGCGGCCGAAGTAATGCTCATATTGGGCGTTGAATTTGAGCCCTTTCCAGAAGCCGAGCTTTTCGCCGTCGACGCGCAGAAATGCGTCCATTATGCCGCCGTAGCGCGCCGTCCGATCGATCGCGCCGGAGGTGACGCCCTGCTCGAACTGGGTGATCCAGACGTCGACGTCGATCCCGTATTTGCGCAACTGGTCCTTGGGGCCGTCCGGCGTATCGGTCAGCGACTTCTGCTTGGCGAGGGAGACGAGGGCGTCGTCGGCCAGGGCTGGCGCGCCCATGGTTGCGACAAGGAAGACAGTGACGCCAGCGCCAGCGGCAGCGATCAAGCTGCGCCAGCTCACTCGCCCTTTCGGGGCGGCCGGCCCGCTCGATCCTCTCCGTCCCCACATCTCGCTTCGACCCCGCAAGCCCGATCGTGAGTCAAATACGCAGTCGAGCTTATCGGCGTCGGCGCCCCTGTCTATTGACGGCGCGCAACAGTCGCGAGCTTTCCTGGTTCGAAACCGCTCAGGCGGTCGCGCATCCGGGTCGGCACGCCGGCCTCAGCCGGCGGCGCCGGGTCAGTTCGAATTTCAGGTTGTGACGCTTGGCCTCCGTCGCGTCGGGTAGGCGGACGTTGGCGTGTTGGTTCGTTTCGCCTCGGCGGCAGAGACGCCAGCTATTCGTCATCACTCCCGCTCGAAGACAATTCGAGCAAGACGGTTTCAGTTAGAGGATTTGCTGTCTTTCCAACATTTTTTCAGAGGCTTGACAAAGCTCTTGCCGTCTTCCGCTGATTGCGGAGTTTCGATGCAAGAGTCATCCGCCTGTGGTTGCAGCCCGCCTTCTCTCAAGCATCGTTCAACATACGCTCCAATTGCAGCGTGCTTTTTTTCGCCCGTTGGAGGCAAATCCGCCATCGCATATTGAGCCGACATCTGGCAATCCGTAAATAAACGCCCGAGCGCTTCGTCTTTTTCTCCACTGCCGCACGCAGACAGTGATATTGCGCCTAAAATGAAGCCCCATATCTGGGTTGGCTTAGCGTACATGCCACCCTCCTCGAATTTTCTGTTCCCTAAATTTCGGGAGCAACAGTGCAAGTTACTTTAGGGCGTTGAAACTCTGTTACAACAACTTTGCGTTGTCATATGGAGCCCCGAAATGTCCGCAATTGGCGCTTTGCGAAATTCAGATCAACCCGGCACCCAGCGGGCTTCTTCGTTGACGCGCTAAGTCCCTCTCCCTACTGTGCCGCGCTCCCCTTTCCAGATCGGCCAGCTCGCCTCCCATGCCCGCACCGCTTTTCTTGTCGCCCGAACTCGTCGACGCCGCGCGCGTTTCGCCCGCCTGGCCGTTCGAGGAGGCGCGTAAGCTGGTCAAACGGGTCGAGGCGAGCGGTCAGAAGAGCGTGCTGTTCGAGACCGGCTATGGCCCTTCCGGCCTGCCGCATATTGGCACTTTCGGCGAGGTCGCCCGGACCAGCATGGTGCGCCGCGCCTTCGAAGTCATGACCGAGGGCAGGATCGCGACCCGGCTCATCGCCTTTTCCGACGACATGGACGGGCTGCGCAAGGTCCCGGACAATATCCCCAACAAAGAGCTCGTCGCCGCCAATCTCGGCAAGCCCCTGACTCAGGTGCCGGACCCTTTCGGCACGCATGACAGTTTCGGCGCGCACAACAATGCGCGGCTGCGCGCCTTTCTCGACGCCTTCGGCTTCGACTATGAATTCGCCTCGTCGACGGAATATTACAAAAGCGGCCGTTTCGACGCGGCCCTGAAGCACATGCTCGCGCGCTACGATTCGGTGATGCAAATCATGCTGCCGAGCTTTCGCGAGGAGCGCGCCGCGACCTATTCGCCCTTCCTGCCCGTCCATCCCAAGACTGGCATCGTCATGCAGGTGCCGCTCGACGCTTACGACGCGGAAGCCGGAACGATCTCCTGGAGCGATCCGGAGACGGGCGAAAAATTCGTAACGCCCGTCACCGGCGGCCATTGCAAGCTGCAATGGAAGCCGGACTGGGCGATGCGCTGGTATGCGCTCGGCGTCGATTACGAAATGGCGGGGAAGGACCTCATCGAGTCGGTGAAGCTTTCCGGCGCGATCGTGCGCGCGCTCGGCGGACGGGCGCCTGAAGGCTTCAACTACGAACTCTTCCTCGACGAAAAGGGCCAGAAGATTTCGAAGTCGAAGGGCAATGGCCTGACGATCGAGGAATGGCTGACCTACGCCAGTCCCGAGAGCTTGGCGCAATTCATGTTTCAAAAGCCGACCGCGGCGAAACGGCTCTATTTCGACGTGATCCCGCGCGCGGTCGACGACTATCTGAATTTCCTCGACGCCTATCCGCGCCAGGACTGGAAGAATCGTCTCGGCAATCCGGTCTGGCATATTCACGCCGGCGATCCGCCTCAGTCCGAGACGCTGACGCATGAAGGCGAGGCGAAGGGAACCAGCGTTTCCTTCTCGATGCTGCTCAACCTCGCCGCCGTCGCCAACGCCGAAGACCCGGCCGTGCTCTGGGGCTTTCTGCGCCGCTATGCGCCATCTGCGACGCCGGAAAATCATCCGCGGCTCGACCGGCTCGTCGGCTATGCCGTCGCTTACTTTCGCGATTTTGTGAAGCCGGCGAAAAATTATCGCGCCGCGGACGATGTCGAGCGCGCGGTGCTGCAAGAGATTGATGCGACTCTGGGCGCGCTCTCTGCAGGCGCGAGCGCCGAAGAGATTCAGACGGCGCTTTACGATGTGGCCCGCGCCGTGCCGCGCTATCAGGACTTCAAAGCCAAGGGCGCGACGCCCGAACGTCCCGGCGTTTCGAACGATTTCTTCAACATGCTCTATGAAGTGCTGCTCGGCGAGAAGAAGGGGCCGCGCTTTGGCTCCTTCATCGCGCTTTACGGCGTCGCCGAGACGCGCAAGCTGATCGAGGATGCGCTCAAAGGCGCCTTTGTCGCACGCGAAACCGCCTGATGCGCGCAGCCGACGCCGATATACTCATCGTTCCGGGCTGGAGCAACTCTGGACCCGATCATTGGCAAAGCCGTTGGCAGGCGAAGCTCTCGACCGCGCGGCGCGTGGCGCAACGCGATTTCGAGAAGCCGATCCGCGCCGAATGGGAAGAGACGATCGCGCGCGAGGTTCTCGCAAGCGCCCGGCCCGTGGTGATCGTCGCGCATTCGCTCGGCGTTATCGCGACGCTGCATGCGGCCCAGCGTGTCGCCGATCGCATCGCCGGCGCCTTTCTCGTCGCGCCGCCGTCGGAAGCGGCGATCCGGGAGTTGCCGGCGGTTGATTCCGCCTTTCTGCCGATTCCGCGCGCGCGGCTTTCCTTCCCGACGGCGATGGTCGGCAGCAGCGACGATCCATACGCCGATCTGCTCTTCGCCAGACATCTCGCGCGGGACATCGGCGCTGAGTTCATCGACGCCGGCGCGAGCGGCCACATCAATGTCGACAGCGGCCATGGGCCCTGGCCGGAAGGCTCGCTCGCCTTCGCAAATTTCATGGGGAAGATCTAAGCGGTCATCATATTGAGCATATTGACGCCTAAGTGGCGATCGTCGACGCTGGGGCGGCGATGATCGCGGCGGTCCGGCGTCGGAATCGACGCGCTATTGCAACTGCTTCTTATTGAGAAAAATTTAGATGAGCATGACCAAAAACTTCCGCTCCGCTGCGCTTGCGGCCATCGTTTTCGCCGCAGTCTCGCCCGCTGCTTCTATGGCGTTTGAACGGGTCGAACAGCCTTCCTCCATTCCCGGCGCCGGTCCCTGGGACGAAAAGGCCTGGAACGATTACTACAGTCTGAACCAGGGCTCGCGTCTCATTCCGTGGGACTGGATCAAGGCGCTCAAACAGGCCGACGGCCAGCCCTTCCTTGCGGATGGGTTCGCCCGCTATGGCTATCTCGCCAATCCTGCGAGTCCGACTCCGGGTCTGCCGGTAGGTTTTGTTGTCGCCGACGGCGTGTTGGGGCCGACATGCGCCGCCTGTCATACAAGGCAGATCGAAGTTGAGGGCAAGGCCTATCGCATCGACGGCGGCCCGTCGCTCGCCGACCTGGGCGCGCTTTGGGCCGATCTCGACGCGGCCGTGGGCAAGGTTCTCGGCAGTCCGACGACGTTTGCGGACTTTGCCAAGGCCGTTCTCGGAACCGCCTATGATCCGCATAAAGAAGCCAAGCTGCGCGCCGAAGTCGAGCTGTGGTATGCGCGCCATCACGCGATCACCGAAAAGGGCCTGCCCAAGGACAAGCCCTGGGGCGCCGGACGGATCGACGCCGTCGGCATGATCCTCAACCGCATCGCCGGCCTCGACATCGGGCCGGAGCCGACGCACATGATTCCCGACAACATGCGAAATGCCGACGCGCCGGTGCGGCCTCCGTTCCTTTGGAATGCGCCGCGGCAGGACCATACGCAATGGCCGGGGTTCGCCGATAATGGCGACGCTATCCTCGCCATGTCCAGAAACGTCGGTCAGGTCTATGGCGTCTTCGGCGAATTCTTCCCGGAGAAGGACGCCTCGCATCTCCTCGGCTTCAACTACGTCAAAGCCAATTCGGTCGACTTCAAAGGGCTGATCGAGCTGGAGCATCTCACCGAGCGGATCGGTCCGCCGAAATGGCCATGGCCCGTGGACAGGACGCTCGCTGGCCAAGGCAAGCTCATCTACCAGCGTTCCTATGAAGAGGGCGGATGCGCCGATTGCCACGGCATTGATCAAGGGCAGCCGCGACTGCTCAATCCGGACACTTGGTGCACCCCGGTTCAGGACGTCGGCACAGACGCGCGCGAATATCAATATTTCGCGCCCGACTGGAAGGTTGACACCGGCGTGCTTACGGGCGCCTTCATCCCCTTCGTGTCGCAACCGCTCGACAAGAAGGACGCGCCGGTCTCGGTTCTCGCCACCGCGACGCGCGGCGCGATGCTGCAGCACTTCATTCCGATCACGATGAATGCGCTCGAACGCAAGAGAGCCGACGTGACGATGGCGATTCTGCAGCCTCTCATCGAAGAGTTGAAGGGCGTCTTCAAGATTCCCGGCACGCCGGGCGCCGGACGCTGGGCGTGCCGCCGCGCCCCGGAAACGGACGGCAAATTCAAATATGAAGCGCGCGTCCTTGAGGGCGTCTGGGCTGCGGCGCCCTATCTGCACAACGCTTCCGTGCCGTCGCTCGTCGAACTGTTGAAGCCGCCGCAGGCGCGCGCCAATGATTTCAAGGTCGGTCCGGCCTATGACATTTCCACTGTCGGCTTGGCCGCTGAGCAGCCGGCGTCGGCTTTCCTGATGAAAACGGATTGCAACCGAGGTTCGGGCGTCAGCCATTGCGGCCACGACTATGGAACGTCGCTGAGCGATGCGGAGAAGCGGGCTTTGCTCGAATATTTGAAGACGCTTTGACCGGAGCGTCTGGGGACGGCCTCCGTCCCGGGACGATTTATTGTCCGACATCAGTTCTTCGATGCGGGCGTATCGTTCGGCGGAATCCGCCTTCTCTGCTACGCTTGAAGAATGAATCGGATAAGCGCCAAGCAAGGCGAAGCTTCCTCGCCGATCTGCGCAAAATCGCGAGCTGGATTGACGAGCTTGCGCGCGCGAGTAAAGCGCGCCGCGCTCCTCGCGCCGTTGGCGTTTGCCGGCGCGGCGCATGCCGAACTCTTAAAATTCGAGACCCGTCCGAATGGCGCCGACCAAACGGTTTCCGCGACGGTGAAACTCGACGGCGAGTCATATGAGATCGCGGGAACGCTTTCGAAGCCGGCGCAGCCGCCAAGCGGCGGCGTCAAGTCGATTCTGATCGAAACGCAGCCAAGCGACAATGTGAAGCCCCTCGCGCTTGAGCGTGGGCTCGCCGCGCTGACGCTCGATGTCGCCAAGCTCCCCGACAAAGCCAGGGAGCCCGCCTTACGCGATGTCGTCGGCCATCTTCGCGGCGCGCTCAAGATGAAGCGCGTCCTCGGCCGCGCGCAAGGGACAGACGCCGACGCAATGTCGGCTGCCGCCTCGGCGTGCGACGGGCTATTGCTCGAAGACGCCGCGCGCGAGCCCGCGGCGCCGGCGCGCTTCATCGCAAGCTGGAGCGCCGACGCCTATTGGCGCGAGAAGCCGCGCATCGAATTGACGAAAAGCGCGCCGCCGAATGGCCGGCGATTCTATCTCGCCGGACTTGTCTCTTCGACGACTGCGACGAATTGCGTCGCGCCCATTAATGCGCGCGCGCCGGCGCCGGCGCAGCGGGCGCTTTTCGTCGCGCTCGATGAATGGACCGCGAAGGGCGTCGCGCCGCCAGCATCGCGCGCGCCGCTCGACTCGGATCTGGCGCCGGCGCAGGAGTTGAAATGGCCGAAAGCTTCCGCTTTGCCGCCGCCGCCCGAAGGCGACCGACGCGTCCCGAAAATCGACGCTGACGGAAATGAGATCGCGGGCCTGCGCCTGCCTGATCTCGCGCTTCCCATCGCGACCTTCACCGGCTTCAATGCGCAAAGGGACAAGAAGGGACGGCGCTGCGCCGCAGGCGCAGCGATTCCCCTCGCCGCAACCAAGCCGGATCGCGAGAAGAACGCCGATCCGCGCGCGTCGCTTGTCGAGCGCTATGGATCGCGCGCCTATTTCGTCGCGACGATGCGGGTCGTCGCCGACAAGCTCGTCAAGGAGCGGTTGCTGTTGCAAAAGGACGCCGACGGCTATGTCGCGGCCGCGCGATCGGCGCCTTTTTAAGAATTGAGCGCAAAAATTCCGGCGTTGAGATAGATCGCGAAGGCGACCCAGAAGGCGGTGGGCGCGAGACAAAATCCGGCGATCCGGTCGAGCCGGCAGAACCAGACGATCGTCGCGACGAGAATCGCCTCCATCGGCAGAATGACGGCGAGTCCGAGCAGAGGGCTCCGCGCCGAAAAGAAGGCGAAGGACCAGGCCGCATTCAAGCCGAGCTGAGCGAAAAAGAAGAAGATCGCCGCGCGCCGCCCCGGCGTCGCCGGCGCAAGCCGCAGGATGCGGTATAAGGCGAAGGCCATCAGGGCGTACAGCGCGGTCCACGCCGGACCGAACACCCAGTTGGGCGGCGTCAGCGGCGGTTTGGCGAGCGTATCGTACCAGGGCGCGATATTTGGCGTCGTGGCGAAATTGCCGAGCAGCGCGGCGGCGAGCACGGGCGCTGCGGCGGCGATTGCGGCGACGCGCCGCGACAGCTGAGCGGGATCAGACGTCGAGTCGCTCATTCACTTCCTAGAGCGTTTCCCGTTTTAGCTGAATCGAGTGGGATTCCCATTTGGTTTGGATTGTGATTCAAGATGCTGGCTGGGATGGAGGCCAGCATCTGATGGCTCGACCTCTTT